>NZ_BAAAXZ010000055.1:0-16792 GCF_039535865.1 Streptomyces thioluteus | reverse complement strand
TGCTGGAGGATGGACGGTCCGGCCTGCCGGTCGGAGACCCAGTGGGCGCTGACCGGGGCGCCGGCGGCGAGCAGTTCCTCGATCACCACATAGCGGTCCAGGAACCCGCGGCCCGCACCGCCGTACTCGGTGGGCAGGGCCATGCCGACCCAGCCGCGCCCGGCGAGGCGGCGGCTGAAGCCGGGGTCCCAGCCGGCCAGCCAGGAGTCGGGGCGGCCGAGCACGGTGCCGCGGGCGCGCTCCTCGTCGACGAAGGCGCGGACCTCGGCGCGGAGCCTGCGGGCCGATTCGGGCAGGGCGACATCGGGGAATGCGATCGGTGAAAGCGTCGGGGTCGGTGAAGGCGTCGAAGGCGACATGGCTCATTCGCTCCCGGGTCGGTGAATTGGTTGATGCATTTCTTGCGTCACGGAGCTGCGTTACGGAGCTTCGTGACGGACAATCGGTCAGCCCGTGGGGTGCAGCAGGGAAGGGTCGAAGCCGGCTTCCGGCGGAGCACCTCGTCGGTGTGCTGGCCGATGCCCGGGCAGGGCCGCAGCTCAGGTTCCGGGTCGGCCGAGTAAGCGCACCGGGCGGCCGATGACCCGGTAGCGGCCCATCGGTGGGGTGTTCGGCTCGTACAGCAGGCCGCCCTCTCGGGCGTAGGCGCTGGTGGCGGCGGAAGGCCAGGTCGAGCACGGGGCGCGGCGGCGATGCCCGCCCGGTCGCCAGAACGCCTGCCACTCGGCGTTGGTGTGCCGCAACGTCAGCCCTGCGAGCAGCGGATAGAACGCGTCGGCGTTGCGGGCCGCGGTCGGGGCCGGTGGAGAAGCGCGGGTCGGCGGCCCAGTTCGGGGCGGCCCACGAAGGCGGTGAAGTCCCGCCAGTTGCGGTCGCTGTGCGGCAGGATGCACATCCAGCCGTCGGCGGTGCGCAGGGCTCGGCGCTGCGGGCTGAGCGAGCGGGCCGAGCCGAAGGCTCCGTCGGCCTCCAGGCGGCCGCTCCCAGGTGCTCGGACCAGGTTGAAGGCGAGCATGGTTGTCGGCCATCGGGACCTCGATGTGCTGTCCGGTGCCACCGTGCTCCCGGTAGTGCAGCGCGGCCAGTACCGACTGGGCGATCTGCATGCCGCAGATCTTGTCGGCGAGGACGGTGGGAACGTAGTGCGGTTGGCCGGAGACCTGGTGGTTGAGCCAGACCAGGCCGCTGGCCGCCTGGATGATGTCGTCGTAGGCGGCGTGCGTGCCGTAACGGCTGTCGCTGCGGAAGCCCTGCGGCATTGCGTAGATCAGGCCGGGGTTGACGGCCGCGGCCTCGTCGTAGCCGAGGCGGAGCTTCTGCAGGGCCTGCGGACGCAGGTTGGTGATGAAGACGTCGGCGGTTGCGCAGCAGGGCGAGCAGGGCGTCGCGGCGTGCGGGGGTCAGCTTCTGAGGTCGATGGCGGCGCTGCGCTGTGTTGCGGTTCAGGTTGATGTGCCGGGCCGCCCATGCCGGGGTGGCGCCGCGGCGGGTAGTGGCGCGTCATGTCGCCCGTGGGCGGCTCGACCTTGATCACGTCCGCGCCCAGGTCACCGAGTTCCTTGGCGGCGTACGGGGCCATGATCACGCCGGCCAGTTCGATGACGCGGACTCCGGCGAGGAGTCCGCGGCCGGACGGCCGCTCGGCTTCTCGGACATCTTGCGGTGCCTCCTGGGGAGTTGGGGTATCGGATGGGGCGGGCGAACGGAGGTGCGTGGACCGCGGCAGTGGCGGTCCCGGAGAAGTGGCCTAGCGCCACTGGAGCGCGGCGGACCCGAGCGGGGAACGCCGGCCGGGCTGGGGGACCGTGCGCACCCGCTGTACGCGAACGGTGTCGCCGGTTCGAGTGAGCGGGCCGAAGTCGGTCTCGGCGGTCGACAGCGCGGCGAACGGCGTGCGCCCGGCCGGGGCAGGTCGAGTACGTCCTCCCGTGCGAGCAGCCCGAGTTCCTGCACCCAGTGGCAGACGCCGGCCAAGGTCACGCGGATCCGCCAGCGAGCCGCCCTCGGTCGCACGCCGGCGCAGGACCGTTTGCCACGGCGGCGGCCCCGAGGTAGGCGAGCCGAGGTAGTCGTTGAGCAGGTACGTCGGCGGCAGCGACGGCCGGTCGTGTCCACTCCTCGATGGCGAATCCGGTTGCCGAGCAGGCGAGTTGGTCGAACCCGCCGCGTTCGCCCCAGGGTCCTTCGGCGCCCCAGGCGTGGTATTCGAGGGTGATGAGTCCGGGGCGGCGCCGGACGAGTTCCTCGGTCTGCGCCCCGTGCCGGGCAAGTCCCCGGTAGGCGTGCACGAAGACGTCGCGGCCTGGAGCGCGTCCTGGAAGGCCGCACGGTCGTGATCGTCGCGCAGGTCGCAGTAGGCATTGCGCTTGCGCCACCCGGTCATCGCGATCATCGGGATCGGGTCGGGGCGGGTCGGGACGCGACAAGTGCAGGACGTCGGCGCCGAACTGGGCGAGGAGCCGGGCCGCGACGGGACCCGCGATGACATGGGTGAGATCGAGCACCCGTACGCCCGCGAGCGCCTCATCGGCCTCACCGATCGGCTCCAGCGGCCGGACCGGTTCCGTCACCGACGCGTTCGATCTCGACGACCGACGCCGGGCCACGTACCGCCCGGCGGGGTGCGCGAGCCACTCGTCGCGGGTGCGCACGACGCAGGCGACGCCACCCGCGCGCAGATGGCCTCCTCCAGCGTGAAGGCGTCCCGGTCGGCCGTGGCCTGCGCGATCCCCACCTTGTCGAACCCGCACCCGAGCACGGAGCAGACCGCGGTCCCGCAGATGCGGATAGGTGGTGATGAGGAGATCCACCGGCCGTCGCGCGCCCGGTAGAAGTCGTTAGTTTGCCCACGAGCAGCGTCGGATCGTCGAGGAGAGGCGCCGATCGGGCGCCCCGAGAGCGTCGTGTGATACGTGGCCATGAGCTGGTCGATCGCGGCCCCGGCCTGCAACTCCACCCTCTGGTGGCGGGTGACCGCGCTGTTCGCCGAGCGCCGCCGTCTGCCGCCCGAAGACACGATCGCGGCGGACATGGCATCGCGAGGCGGTGCACCGAGGGCACCAGGGGATCGGCTCCGACGACGGTGATGTCCTCGGCTCCCCGGCCGGATCGGGTCGCCGAGGGTGTGGCAGCAGCCGGGAGAGCATCTCGCGACAGAAGGCGGCGAGCTCGTCCCGGTCGTGGTCAGCGTGTGCGAAGTCATGCCGGGATGCTCGTTCCCGGCGCTGCACGAGCGCCCGGATTCACGGATATCCGTGAATCGATGCGGATGTCACATCCGCATACTCCTGGATGTGCGCGAGCAGCCGGGCCGCCGCCCGGTCCAGGAACAGCCGTTCCGAGCGGCCGCGACGCCGGTGCGTCAGAACGAGGGCGCCCGTGACGACGGGGCCGTCGGTGACGGGGATCGCGAGCGCGCTGACCTCGGGATCGGCCAGACCCTCGCTGCGGCTGATGCGCGACGCGCGGATCGCCGGAAGAGCGCGGCGGAACTCCGCGACCGCCTCGGGGTCATGGCGGGCGAGCTCGTCGAGCAGCCCGTGGCGCTCCGCCTCGTCGGTGAAGGCCAGCAGCAGCCGGCCCGCGGCGGTGCGCAGCAGCGGCCGGGCCATGTGCTCGTCGGCAAGCGGCAGGAGGCGGGGGATCTCGTCCTCGCCGCCGCGCGCGAGGTGCACGGCGTCGAGCCCCACCCGCACCGTGAGCAGCACCGGGGTACCCGCGACGCGGCTCAGTTCGTTGAGCTCGGCCTGACCGATCCGCGGGACGACCCGGCCCGCGATGAGGTTGAGTACATGCGGGGCGGGCCCGAGCCCGAAGCGCCCATGGTGTTCCAGCAGAAAGCCGGTCGCGGCAAGGCCGTTGACCAGGTCCTGCACCGAGCTCGCCGGCGCCCCGACCGTCCGCGCCAACTCGGCCACGGTCGCCCCGCCCGGCTCCCGCGCGGCGGCCTCCAGGATCCCCGCGACCCGGTCCACCGTACGGTGACGCCGCCGTCGGCCGTGCTCGCTCATCCCGCCCCACCTTGTCCTTCTTGTACGCCGCCGGCCACTGGCGCCGACACGGCCCGTCGATCCTTTCCCGCACCGCCCCGAGGGGCAAGCCGTCCCCGGCCCCGTCGAGTCCCTTGCCGCGGACACGCAGGCCGCCTTGACGGAACAGGACATTCCGATCGAGGGCCCACATGAGCCAGCGCCTTCGGCGTCCGAGGGGACGACGGGTGAATCTGCGGTGTCCCGTAGGTTCACCCCCATGGAACCGGAACCCCACGGCAGCATCACCGTCGCCCGCGCCCTCGAACTCCCCGCCCTGCGGCGGGGGCTGCCCGAGGTGATGGCCGCCGCCGGTCAACTGCACCGCCCCGTGCGCTGGGTGCACGCCGGCGAGGCCCCGCACATCGCCACCCTCCTCAAGGGCGGCGAGCTGCTGCTCACCACCGGCCTGGGCCTGGGCTCCCGCCCCGCGGAACAGCGCGCGTTCGTCCGCGGGCTGGCCGAACGGGACATCGCGGCGCTGGTCGTGGAGCTCGGGGCGCGCTTCCGTACGCTGCCGGCGGCGGTGGTCGACACCGCGCACTCGTGCGGCCTGCCGCTCGTGCAGCTGCACCGGGAGGTGCCGTTCGTCGCGGTGACCGAGGAGATCCACACCGAGCTGGTCAACGAGCACTACGCGGTGCTGCGGCGCGCGGAGGAGCTCCACGACCGGTGCACCCGGGCGCTGCTGGACGGCGGCGGGGTGCCCGAGGTGCTGCGGCTGCTCGCCGGCTTCGCCGGCAACCCCGTCTTCGTGGAGACCTCCGACGGGCGGCTCCTCTACGCGGCCGGGCCCGACCCCGCGCCGCCCGGGGCGGCCGAGCCGCTCCAGGTCTGGGACGGGCTGCGCGAGGCCCTTCCCGAAGGCCGGGTGGAGGTCCCGATACCCGGGCGGGGGCCGGGGGCCCCGCGTGCCCGGCTGGTCGTCCTCCCGGTCAACGGCCCGGCGGCGCCCGTCCACCGGATCGCCGCCGACCGCACGGCCGCGCTGCTGGCCGTCGTCCTCCTCCAGGCCCGCCAGGAGGAGGAGCTCGCCGCCCGGGGGCGCGGCGACTTCCTCACCGACCTCGCCGAGGACCGGATCGACCCGGCCGACGCCCCCGCCCAGGCCCGCGTCCTGGGCTTCCGCCCCGGCCCCGGACCGCTGCTGCCGGTGATGCTCAAGCTGCCCTGCCAGGAGGCCGGTTGGGCGGCGCTGGCCTGCGCGGTCCAGGAGGAGCTGACGGCGGTGGGCGTGCCGGTGCTGCCGGGCGTCCGGCTGCCGGAGGGGCGCGTGCCGCTGCTGGCCGCGCTGCGCTCCGCGGCGGACCGGCCCGCGGTCGCCGACCGGGTGGCCGCGGCGCTGCGCGCGGCCACCCGGCGGGTACGGACACGGCGCGCCCCCGTGGTGGTCGTGGGCACCCCCACGGACTGGGCGTCGGCCGGGGCGGGCCTGCGGCACGCCGCCGAGGCGGCGGAGGCGGCCTCCGGCCTCCCTGACCGTCCTTGGCACGACGTACGGGCGCTCGACGTCGACCTGCTGCTGTGGCGCCTGCGGGCCGGGGACGACCTGCCCGCCTTCGTGGACCGGGCCCTCGGCCCGCTCCTCGCCCACGACGGCTCCGCGCGGGCGGAGTTGCTGCCCACGCTGGACACGTATCTGCGCCATGCCGGCCGCAAGGCGGAGACGGCACGGGCGCTGCACGTCAACCGTCAGACGCTGTACGACCGGCTGGCGCGGGTCGGCTCGCTCCTGGGCGTGGATCTGGACGATCCGGATGCGCGGTTGGCGCTGGGGCTGGCGTTGCGGGCGCGGCGGGTGGTGGGAGGGTGAGGTTTGCCCCGGTCCCGCCCTTTCACCGTTTCCTCCGGGGCTCCGCCCCGGGGCCCGGCACCGCGCTCCGCGCGGTGGGCGGGGGCTGCGCCCCCTGCACCCCTGCTCCGGGGCTCCGCCCCGGACCCCGTATCGCGGCTCCGCCGCTCGTCCTCAAACGCCGGACAGGCTGAATCAGCCCGCTGGGGGTGCCCCCTCTGGGGGAGCTTGAGGACAACCACGCGAAGCGCGGTTGCAGGGGGCCAGGGGCGCAGCCCCGGTCAGGGGTCCAGGGGGCGAAGCCCCCGGTGGGGTGCAGGGGCGAAGCCCCGCCACCGCCCGGAGGGCGGTTCGGGGCCGGGGCCCTGCCCCGGGAAACGGTGAAAGGGCGGGACCGGGGCACCCTCCACCGCCAGGCACCCTCCCCCACCACGCACCCTCACCGCCACCCACTCAACTCGTCATACACGCTCAGCACATGAGCCACCGCATCATCCTCCGACGGCCACTCCCCCAACCGCACCCGCCCCGCCGCCACCAACCGCTCCCGCCGCCCCGGATCCCCCAGCAGCCCGGACACCGCCCCCGCCAGCGCCCCCGCATCCCCGTACGGCACCAACTCCGCCGCGTCGCCGACCAGATCGGGCACGCCACCCACCGAGGTCGCCACCAGCGGCACCCCCGCCCGGAAGGCCTCCTGCGCCAGCAGGGAGCGCGCCTCCCAGCGGCTGGGGAGGATCGCGACGTCCGCGGCGGCCAGCAGCTGCGGGACGTCGTCGCGCCGGCCGACGAGGCGGACGGGCAGGCCCTCGTCCTCGATCCGCCGTTGCAGCGCACCTCGTTCGGGGCCCTCGCCGGCGACGACGAGCAGCGGCTCGGGGTCCAGGGCGCACCAGGCGCGCGCGGCGTCCAGCAGTGGCCCGTACCCCTGCTCCGCCTCCAGCCGCCCGACGGCGAGGAGCAACGGGCGTCCCATCACGCCCAGTTCGGCGAGGAGCTTGTCCCGGGGGACGTCGTCGTCCGCGTCCGCGACCGGC
This sequence comes from Streptomyces thioluteus, assembly GCF_039535865.1. Classification (NCBI taxonomy): domain Bacteria; kingdom Bacillati; phylum Actinomycetota; class Actinomycetes; order Kitasatosporales; family Streptomycetaceae; genus Streptomyces; species Streptomyces thioluteus. The sequence continues at coordinate 9,935 of NZ_BAAAXZ010000055.1, read as the reverse complement.
CAGGGCGCCCCCGGCCCCGGCAGCGCCACCGACGTCAGCCGCGCGTCCCGCGCGCCGCGCAGCCGGGCCTGGTCCACCAGGTCCGGGGAGGGCGCCAGCACGACCGCGGCGCCGCGCGCGGCGCGCCGTTCCATGAGGCGGACGACATGGGCCCGGGCGCCCGCCGCGCACACCCGCCGGTGCCAGGTGACCACCAGCGGCGTGGCGCGCCCGCGCAGCGCGAGCGCCGCGAGCACGCCCCAGCGGAGGCCATGCGCGTGGACGACGTCCGCGTCCGCGCTCGCCGCGCGGATCCCGGCGACCACGAGCGCGTCCGTCCCGGCCGGCAACGCCTCGAACGCGGCGCCCGTACCGGCGAATCCGTACCGCGCCTCGGTGCACCCGGCCGCGCAGACCGTCACCCGCAGACCGCGCGCGACCAGCCCGGCCGCCAGCGACCGCACATGGGCGCCGCTGCCCCCGCTCCCGCCGCCCAGGACCTGGACGGCGTGCAGGGGCGGCCGGCCGTGGGACGTGCCGGGTGTGCTGCTCACGCGGGAGGGACTCCTGAGTCGGCCGATGCTGAGGGGAGGGGCAGCCGGCCGAACGCCAACGGCGCGGTGCCGAGCCCAGGATGCCAGCCGCCACCGACATCCACGCACCACCGCTCCGCGCGCGGCCCGCCCTGTCTCGCCCGCAGATCTGTGGATTCACCCGGTTTGGGGATTACGGGTCATTGGCCCAAGGTGTCCCCGACCGCGCCCTCACCGTCCCGTGCGCGCCGCCTCCAGCAGCTCCTCCGCGTGGGCGCGGGCCAGTTGGGAGTCCTCCTGCCCCGCCAGCATCCGGGACAGCTCGCGCACCCGGTCCTCGCCCTCCATGGCCTTGACCCCGCTGCGGGTCACCGAGCCCTCGTGGGTCTTCTCCACGACGAGGTGCCGGTCGGCGAACGCGGCCACCTGCGGCAGGTGCGTGACGACCACGACCTGCGCGGTCCGGGCCAGCCGTGCCAGCCGGCGGCCCACCTCGACGGCGGCCCGCCCGCCGACGCCCGCGTCGACCTCGTCGAAGAGGTACGTCGGCACGGGGTCGGAGCCCGCGAACACCACCTCCACGGCCAGCATGACGCGGGAGAGTTCGCCCCCGGAGGCGCCCTTGGCGATGGGCCGGGGCTGGGCGCCGGGATGCGGGGTGAGCAGCAGCTCGACGTCGTCGGCGCCGTGCGGCCCGAAGGTGACGGCGCGCCCGCCGACCTCGATGCCCGACTCCTCGTCGTCCGTCGCGTGCTGCCGGATCGCGAAGGAGACCCGCGCGTGCGGCATCGCCAGCTCCGCGAGCTCGGCCGTGACGGCCTCGGCGAACCGCCCCGCCGCCTCGGCGCGGGCGTCGCTCAGCTCCTGTGCCAGCGCGCCGAGTTCGGCGCGCAGCACGTCCCGCTCGGCGGTGAGTTCCGCGATCCGCTCGTCGTCGCCCTCCAGCTCGCCCAGCCGCTCGGCGCCCCGCTCGGCCCAGGCGAGCACGCCCGTGATGTCCTCGCCGTACTTGCGCGTCAGGTGCGTCAGTGCCGCGCGCCGCTCCTCGACGACGGCCAGCCGGCGCGGATCGGCGTCCAGCCCGGAGGCGTACCCGGCGAGTTCGCCGGCCACGTCGGCCACCAGGATGCCGATCTCGCCGATCCGCTCGGCGAGGGCGGCGAGGGCCGGGTCGTGGGAGCGCACGGCCTCCAGCGCCCGGTGGGCGCCGGCGACCAGGGAGGAGGCCTCCACGCCCTCGGGGTCCTCCGGGTCGCCGGCCAGCGCCGCGTGGGCGGCGGTGGCGGCGGAGGAGAGGGACTCGGCGTGGCCCAGCCGCTCGGCCTCGGCGGCCAGTTCGGCGTCCTCGCCGGGGAGCGGCTCGGCGGCGGCGACCTCGTCGAGGCCGAAGCGCAGCAGGTCCGCCTCCTGGGCCCGCTCGCGGGCGCGGGTGGTCAGCTCGTCCAGCCCGGCGGCGACGGCCCGCAGCCGGCGGTAGGCGTCGGCGTACTTGGCGAGCGGCGCGGCCACCGCGCCGCCCGCGTACCGGTCGAGGGCCTCGCGCTGCCGCGCCGGGCGCAGCAGCCCCTGCTGGTCGGTCTGGCCGTGCACGGCGACGAGGTCGTCGGCGAGCTCGCCGAGCAGTCCGACGGGCACGCTCCGGCCGCCGAGGTGGGCCCGGGAGCGCCCCTCGGCGGAGAGCGTCCGGCTGACGAGCAGCGTGCCGTCGTCGAGCTCGGCGCCCGCCTCCTCGGCGCGCACGGCCGCGGGCGACCGGCGGTCGACGGCGATCCGCCCCTCGACCACCGCCGCCTTGGCGCCGACCCGCACCAGCGCGGGGTCGGCCCGGCCGCCGAGCAGCAGCCCGAGGCTGGTGACAACCATGGTCTTGCCGGCGCCGGTCTCGCCGGTCACCGCGGTGAAACCGGGTGACAGCTCGACCACCGCGTCATCGATGACGCCCAAGGACCGGATCCGCATCTCCTCCAACACGGATACGACCATACGAGGTTCCGGGGCCCCCTCGCGACGGCCGCCCCCCGGCCCGGTCCCCCGGGGAGAGCCTGGGGAGAGCCTGGGGAGAGCCTGGGGAGAACCCCACCACCGGTCCGGGTGATGGCCGCATGGTGCCCTGGCACCCCCTCCGACCAGGCTGGACGCATGAGCGCACCCACCCGTCGCACGGCCGTCGTCCTGCTGGCCACGGCCCTCTCCCTGACCACCTCCGCCTGCGGGGACGCGGTGGCGTCCCCGGCGGCCGGACTCGACGGCGTGTGGCGCTCGGACGGCTACGGGACGGTCGTCCGGGTCACGGACGGCGGACGGCACCTGAGCACCTGGGAGACCACCGCGATCAGCTGCCTGCCCGGGGCGCCGGACGCGAAGGGGGACGGCACCGGCCGCTTCACCGACGGGGAGGGCTCCGGGCTGACGCTCTCCCCCGACGGCCCGGGCCGGCTGCGGATGGCCTTCGACGAGAGCGTCGGCCACCGCGTCCTGCGCCGGACCGGCGCGCTGCCGGCGGGCTGCGACGGGAAGCGGCGGAAGGACCCCCGCCGGGTCTTCGACGTCTTCTGGCAGACCTACGCCGAGAACTACCCCTTCTTCGCCGCCCACGGCGTCGACTGGCGGGCCGTACGCGACCGCTACCGCCCCCGGGTCACCGCGCACACGGGCGACGACGAGCTGTTCGCGATCCTCCGGGAGATGATCGAGCCGCTGCACGACGGGCACACGAGCATCACGGCCGGGGAGGACCGGCTCTTCGGCGGCCACCGCGCCGACACGTCCATGCCCACGCGGGAGTCCATCGCCCGGACCGACAAGGCGGTCGCCGAGGCCGTCGGCGTGCCGCTGCGCAGCTGGGCGCAGGGCGCGGTCTCCTACGCGGACCTGCCCGACGGGACGGGGTACCTGCGCATCACCCGCTTCACCCGCTTCGCCGCGCAGGGCGGCCCGGCGGCGGACGAGGCGGAGCTCGACCGCGCCCTGGACGCGATCCTCACGTCCTCCCGCGTCCGGTCCCTGCGCGGCCTGGTCCTCGACCTCCGCTTCAACGGCGGCGGTTCGGACCGGCTGGGCATCCGCGTCGCGGAACGCCTCACGGACCGCCCGTACGTCGCGTACCTCAAGCACGCCCGCTCCGACCCCCGGGACGCCCGGCGCTTCACCCCCGAGGTCCCCGTACGCGTGAACCCGCACGACGGCCCGGTGTACACCGGCCCCCTGGCGGTCCTGACCGGCCGGCTGACGATCAGCGCGGGCGAGACGGCCACGCAGGCGCTGATGCCGCGTACGCCGGCGCCGGTCCGCATCGGCGAGAACACGCAGGGCTCGTTCTCGGACGTCCTGGAACGTTCCCTGCCGAACGGCTGGCGGTTCGGCCTGCCGAACGAGGAGTTCATGACACCGACGGCGGACCGGCGGACGTACGACGTGGCGGGCATTCCGCCGGATGTACGGGTTCCGGTCTTCACGGAGGAGGAGTTCGCGGCCCACCGCGACTCGGCGCTGGCCAAGGCACGTCGTCTTCTGACGGCTCAAGCGCCGGACGGGCTATTCAGCCCGTCCGGCGCTTGAGGACACCTGCGCGGAGCGCAAGGAAACGGTGAAAGGGCGGGACAGGGGCACAACTCCCCCACAGGGGCGCCTAGTGCGGAGCGCCCCGCCACCCCGCCACCGGCAACGCGAACTTCGCGACCAACCGGTCCGTGAACGACGCATGATGCAGCCGCGCCAACCGAACCGGCACCGCCCCCCTCCGCACCTCCACCCGCGCCCCCGCCGGCAGCTCCACGCTCCGCCGCCCGTCGCACCAGAGCACCCCGTTCGGCGTCTGCGGCTGCACCTCCACCGCCAGCACCGAGTCCGGCGCCGTCACCAGCGGCTTGGCGAAGAGCGCATGGGCGCTGATGGGCACCATCAGCAACGCCTCCACCTCCGGCCACACCACCGGCCCGCCCGCCGAGAAGGCGTACGCCGTCGAGCCGGTCGGCGTCGCGCACACGACACCGTCGCCGCCGAAGCGCGAGACGGGCCGCCCGTCCACCTCCGTGACGACCTCGATCACCCGCTCCCGCGCCGCCTTCTCCACCGACGCCTCGTTGAGCGCCCAGTCCGTGTGCACGACGTGGCCGTCCGTGCGGACGAGGACGTCGAGGGTCATGCGCTCCTCGACCTCGTACTCCCGGGTGACCACCCGGTCCACGACCTTGTCGAGGTCGTCGCGCTCCGCCTCCGCGAGGAAGCCGACGCGGCCGAGGTTGACCCCGAGCATCGGCACCCCGGAGACCCGGGCGAACTCCGCGCCGCGGAGCAGCGTCCCGTCACCCCCGAGGACGACGAGCAGCTCGCAGCCCTCCAGCACGTCCGGGTGGTCCGGGCCGGCCTCCACCCGTTCGACGGAGGACGGCAGCGGCAGGTCGGCGGCTTCCTCGGCCAGCACCCGGACGCCGATGCCGCAGCGCAGCAGCCCCTGGACGACGAGTTCGGCGCTGCGGACGGCCGCCGGGCGCCCGGTGTGCGCGAGCAGGAAGACGGTACGTCCGTCCGTCGCTGTCGCTGTCGCTTCTGTAGTGGTCAACGAGGCCCCTCCGCCACTGCACGGTCAACGTCCGCCGGGTCCAGTTCGGGCGCACCGGCGCGCAGCCACAGAAAGTACTCGACGTTGCCCGAAGGACCGGGCAGCGGGCTGGCGGTGACGCCGAGAACGCCGAGCCCCAGCCCGGCGGCGCGGCGCGCGACCTCCTTCACGGCCTCGGCGCGCAGCTCGGGGCTGCGCACCACGCCGCCGCTGCCGAGCCGTTCCTTGCCGACCTCGAACTGCGGCTTGACCATCATCACCAGGTCGGCGCCGGGCGCGGTGCAGGCCGCGAGGGCGGGCAGGACGAGGCCGAGCGGGATGAAGGAGAGGTCGCCGACGACGAGGTCGACCGGCTGCCCGTCGATCTGCTCCAGCGTCAGCTCGCGGACGTTCGTACGGTCCTTGACGGTGACGCGCTCGTCGCTCTGCAGGGACCAGGCGAGCTGCCCGTAGCCGACGTCGACGGCGACGACGTGCGCGGCGCCGGCGCGCAGCAGCACGTCGGTGAAGCCACCGGTCGAGGCCCCGGCGTCGAGGGCGCGCCGGCCCTCGACCTTCAGCCCCTGCGGGACGAACGCGGCGAGCGCGCCGGCCAGCTTGTGCCCGCCCCGGGAGACGTAGTCCGGGTCGCTGTCGTCCTGGACGACGACGAGCGCGGCACTGGTCTCCACCTGGGTGGCGGCCTTGCTGGCCGTCGCGCCCCCGACGGTCACCCGGCCCGCGGCGATCAGCTGGCTCGCGTGCTCCCGCGAGCGGGCCAGCTTCCGGCGCACCAGCTCAGCGTCGAGTCGTCGGCGGGTCACGGCCACGTGCGGTTCAGCTCCTGTTGTCGAGTGCGGCGAGGACGTCCTTCAGCCCTCGGTGTACATCCTCGTACACCGCGAGGTGACCGTCCGCGTCGAGGTGGTCGGCGTCCGCGAGCCGTTCGAGGCGGGCATCCACCTCGGGGTGCCCCGTGGGGGCCCGGTCGATGTCGGTCATGCACTCCGACGCTACCACCGGAACGGGTGTCGCCGGTGTTCGCCCCGGCCGGTGTACCGTCCAGTGCGATGGCGACGATCGAGAGTGCCGCGAGGCGCGTCGACAGGACTGGCGGAGAACCTCGCGGGAGCGCGAACAGAAGAGGCCCTGCGCGGGCGCGCCGATGCGACCGCTCCCTGAGCTGCCGGGTGACGGACTTGGACGTGACCTTCGTGGGCGACCTGCGGGAGGGCCACATCAAGGAGGTACCGTGCAGGTCCCGGTATGGAGCGCCGGAGCGGCGGGCGGAGATCGCGCTGGAGATGACCGGGACGAGCCTGGTGGCCTGGTGACGGCCGGCTGTAACTTCGCGCGGGCATCGGCGACGCGCGGGCGGGTGCGGCGGCTGAAGAGGCGGGCAGTGCGGGATGTGCTGCGCCGGTGGGATGCGAGGAGCGATCCTGTAGCCGGTCTCCTTCACCCCGCCCTTTCACCGTTCCCCCGGGGCTTCGCCCCTCGGCCCGCAATGCGCTGCGCCGCATTGGCCTGCTCGCCCCTGGACCCCTGAAACCGCGCTCCGCGCGTTGTCCTCAGCGCCGGACGAGGCTGAAGTGCAGGCCCGTCCGGCCCACACACACACCCTACACGAACTTTTGAGACAGCGCCCGCAGGGCGCTGTCGGGGCAGCGCAGCCCCGTCAGGGGTCCAGGGGGCGCCGAAAGGCCGCCCGGTGGTGGGTGCAGGGGCAAAGCCCGCCCACCCGCGCGGAGTCACGCCCCTCCAGCCGCCCGCGCGCGGTGGGTCGGGGTCGCGCAGGGGCGCAGCCCCTGCGAAACGGATTAGGGCGGACACGGGGCACCCTACACGAAACCGCCCCGCGCCCGCACCTTCCGCGCAACGCCGGCACCACCAACGGCGTCCCCGTCTGCGATCGTCGTGTCATCGCGCACCGCAACCCGAACGACCCGCTGTGCGAGAGCCCGAGAGCGGAGCCGACGTCACACAAGGGGTCCCCGCGTCGCCCCCTCCGCCATCACCCCTTTTTTCGTTCCGCATCGCGATCGAGATGCGTCGCGTACACGGCGCCGCACGTGGTTCAGGTCGCTTGGAGCACGGCCACCAGCGTCCGGCCCCTGCTCCTCTGTGCAGCTCCGCGCACAGGTCGAGTGGACCTCGATCTGGTGCTGGAAGGAGGATGGATGCAGGTAGGTCGTCCTGAAAGGGGCGGTGCGTGGAGCTGGAGTCGAGCAGCGCGTCCGCTGGGCGAGGGCCATCGCGATACCACAGATGCCCGCGGCGCTGTCCGCCCGACAGCTCGTCGACGTACGCTCGGCGAGCGCGCGACCCCCGTCGACTCCATGGACTCCTGGACGACGCGTCGAGTCTCCGGGACCACGCCGCAGCAGCCCCTGGTGCGGTAGCGCCCAGCGGGCGACGAGGTCGGCGACGGTGATCCCGCGTCCGGCGACCGGCACGACTGCTGGCATGCAGCCCGAGCAATGCGGCCACCTTCTTCCGCCGGGTACGACCGATCGCCTGCCCGCCGAGCAGCACGGACCGGTCTCCGGCTTGAGCAGCCGGGACTAGCGCCCGCAACACGCGTGGACTTCTTGCCGCACGCGTTGGGGCCGACGATGACGGTTGAAGAGTTGTCGGATCTCGACCGAGAGGTCCCTCCGCGATGACCCGCCGGTCGTAGGCGAGGGTGACGGAGTCGGCTTCAGCGCTCATGCTGAGTCTCCTTAGTCGTACCGTCGTAACGTCGAAACGTTGCGCACACATCGTCATATCGCCCAGAGCAAGGTACAAAGACGCGTGGCACATAAATGGCTGGGGAGGTAGGAAGGTGGCAGGCGCAGTGCGCGTGAGATGACTGCGGGAACACACGTGTGTCAGATAGCAGGCCCCAAGCATCCCCGTGCGCACACCCACCGGCAGCTGATCCGCCCCGAAGAGCCGCTGCTGCGCCCAGTCGCGGTGACCAGCACGAGCGCCGCCCCGTACAGCGGAGAGTGCCACCAGGCTAGGGCCGGGCGACCGGGTCAGCCGCCGGGCGATCTGCGGCCGCGGAGAGCGCGACGAAGGCGATCGGCCCGGCGGCCGCCGTCGCACCGGCGGCGAGCAGCACCGCGCAGGTCAGCGCCGTCAGCCGGGTCCGCTCGACGCGTACGCCGAGCGGCAGTCGCCGCGTCCTCGCCCATCTCCAGCATCCGCAGGCCGCGGCCATGTCCGAGGAGGACGGGGACGAGCACGGCGCAGACGCACAGCAGCGCCACACCTGGCTCCAGTCACGGCCGTTGAGGGAGCCGACCATCCACAGCGTGGCGCGCGCGGCGTCGGTGAGGTTCGCCTTGGTGAGCAGGTAGCCGATGACCGAGACGAGGATCGCGGACGTCGCGATGCCGACGAGGACGAACCGGTTGCCGTGCACGCCCTTCGCCACGCCAGCAGATAGATCGCGGCGCCGTGTGAGCAGCCCGCCCGCCAGCGCCCCGTGCGCGACGGCCGCCTGGTCGCCCTGGAAGAGGACGATGACAGCAGCGCCCCGACCGTCGAGCCCTGCCCGAGGCCGAGCACGTCCGGGCTGCCCAGCGGGTTGCGGGAGACGGACTGGAAGACGGCGCCGGACAGCGCGAGGGAGGCGCCGACGAGACAGCGCCACAGCACCCGCGGCAGGCGCAGCTCGTTGACGATGAACTCCTGGGCCACCGTGCCGCCGCCGGTCAGTGTCCGGGTCACCTCGGCGGGCGAGAGCGGGTAGTCGCCGGTGCCGATGAGCACGACGGAGACGGCCAGCGCCACGGCCACCAGCAGCAGGACGACGAGCACGGCCCTGGCCTCGACCCGTACGGACAGCCCTCGGGTACGCAGCACGCTCACAGCTGGGCCATCCTTCGGCGCCTGATCAGGTGGATGAACACCGGCCCGCCCACCAGCGCCGTGACGACGCCGACCTGGAGCTCGGAGGGACGGGCCACGACACGGCCGAGGACGTCCGTGGCGAGCAGCAGGACGGGCGCGAGGACCGCCGCGTAGGGCAGGACCCAGCGCAGGTCGGGCCCGGTAAAGGAGCGGACGGCGTGCGGCACCATCAGGCCGACGAAGACGAGGGGCCCGCAGGCGGCGGTCGCCGCGCCGCACAACAGGGTGACGGCGGCGAGGCCCAGGACCCTGGTGGTCGTCAGCCGGGTGCCCAGCGCCCGCGCCTGGTCGTCGCCGCGGGCCATGGCGTTGAGCGCCGGGCGCGAGCGCCAGGGCGAGTACGACGCCGACGCCGATGAAGGGCGCCACCTGCCCGACCACGGTCGCGTTCGCGGAGGCCAGGGAGCCGACCGTCCAGAACCGCATCCGGTCCAGGGCGGCGGAGTCGGTGAGTTCGACGGCGTACACATAGCCGTTGAGCACGGCGGTGACGGCGGTGCCCCGCCAGGGGCGAGGCGCACGGCGTGGCGCCCCGCTGCCGCCCAGCGCGTCAGACGACCACCGACACGACGGCCGCGCCGAGGAACGCGAACCACACGTACCCGGTGAAGCGAGGTGACGCCGAGGAAGCTGATGCACCGAGACGACGGCGCGCCGCGGCGCCGCGCTGATGCCGAAGCAGGCCGGGGTGTGGCGAGGGTGGTTGCGGGTGAGGGCCTGCATCACGAGCTCCGCGAGGCCGAGCGCGCGCGCCCGTCAGCAGCCCGAGGAGGGTGCGGGGGCGCGGACGTCACGGACGACGACGTCCGTCTCGGTGCCGGAGTAGTGGAACAGCCGGTGCCAGACCTGGTCCGGGGGAACCTGTTTGGCGCCGACGGCGAACGAGGCCGCCCACGACGAGCAGCAGGAGTCCGGAGGAGACGAACAGTCCCGCGACGCGCCTGGCGTTCCGGCGGGGCGCCGCCTCGGGGGCGGTGCCC
>NZ_BAAAXZ010000054.1:0-25073 GCF_039535865.1 Streptomyces thioluteus | reverse complement strand
CACAGGACCAGCATGTAACTTACACCGGTCCCATGTCGGTAACAGTAGTAGATCCCGCCTACGAGACGCGTCCTAACACCCTTGCATAGCAAGGGCCCCCTTGTCTGGTTAAGAGGGAAACACCCGGCATCCCCGAGCCCAAGGCAACGGCCGGACCCCCTTCTGACGGGCGCCGACATGCGCCCCCATTGCCGTCGTAAGAACCGGTACGACGGAACGGCCCGCAAGGCCGCCTGGTTTCGTCGGCTTACACCCACAACGCACACACCAGGCCGCCACTGGTGAACCAGTCGTGGCCACGTTGCCAACAGGGCCCCCGCTGGCAGCCACCGGGCCGACGATTCGCGCACTCATCCTTGTCGACTGTTTGAGAGATGACACTTTACATCACCACTCACACACACGAACCGCTGGTCGCACCGCTCATAATCACACGGCACAGGTCTACGGCGGTGACACCCCGGGGCCGCTATTCTTCTCTGGCGCACAAGCGCCATGAGCGGCCCGCCTGGCCGACCGGGCAGGCCCGCGCCGTCCTTCGACACACGTTCGCGGGCATCGACACCGGTGTGCTCGGAAACAAAGAGACCAAGGCCCGGGAAGAACAAGAAGGCGGCGGCAAGCGCCCGCCCGGGCAACAAGCCCGCCGTTCCCAATGACTGCCTAGGAGGGAAAAGGGGCCACGCCTCGGACCGATGACCGGTACAGGCCGGCCCCTGATCGTACCGGCCACTCTACGTCCCCTCGCATTAGCTACCTGCCTTGACGCTCCCTGACCTACCCCGTGCGTCCTGACAACCGGCCCGCCACCTCGGCGCGCGCCCGCGATCCCCTCACCCTCACCCCTTCACTTCTTCTGAGCACACTGGCTTGACGATCTTCTGGACGGCACCCTGCGTCCCTTCGCCCCCTCCAGGCCGTCCCGCCCCGACCGTAGCCTCTCGTGCCCAACGCCTCCGCTGCTACGCAAGCCATGCACACTGGTCCAGTCCATCGTCCAGACAGACCTCGGGACCCGGCCAACGGTGTACACAAGCGACCGAAACTGTAGCGTCCCCTCTACAGAGCCCTCCACGAACGACTACCACGCAGGCCGGCCTGCTCCGGCAAGCACTTGGCCGCGCATTCTCGAACCAAGTCACATCCGTCCAGGACGGCACCTCAGCAGGACGCTTCTTCAGCTAATAATCGGCGCTTCAGTGATCAACCTGAGCACTTCCACTCGTCGTCGGGAGAGCTCACGGGCCGTACCACCCCATTTCGCCTGGCCATAACTCACGTGGGTCCTCCACTCGTAACTATACTTCCCCAGAATGACGCCGACTGAAGGCGGACGCAACGTGAGGGAAGGCGGAACAGCCAGCTAGGTACACGGCCTTGATATGGTCGACCGTCCTAGACTCCGACCAGACAGCTCGTCCCCTGGAGCCTCTGCCCTGCCTCTAGTTTGATAGATCCTCACGTTCGCGTCCATTGCGCACAACACTACCTTTGTCGAGCTCATTTATACCACTGCATCTAGTATTTGTCCACATCCCATGCGTTCAACGCCTACTTTCACTCATCTCAGCCCCTCCCTTTCTGACCAACCATCCCCTGGGCATTGAAACGGTATCGATTACGCAGACCCCCTCTCCGCCCGACCCCCGCCCGCTGCCACCTCCCCTCCACCCCGCCCTACACCCACACCCCCTACTTACCCTGTTCCCCCGCCCCACCTCCAGGAACCAGTCGCAGTACCCACCCTGCTGATGCCCCCCCGCGACTGCAAAGACCGCACACGCCTCGGCGGATAAAGCAGCCGGAGCGGCGGCGCCTCCGCCCTATGCCGCCGGCTTCGAGGTCCGCTTCCTTCGCGGCCTCCGCCACGGTCACGTGCTCCGCTCCTTTTTTTACGCCACTGGCCACACGGATAGTGCCACGGGCCCCCCCCCACTGCCGGATCTTGACTGCCCCCCAGCGTCCTCCGACAGCCACATGGTCGACACTCGGACCGGACAGCGCAGCAAGACAAAGACTAGAGAGCCAGCGCTGGCTGCCAGTTCCCTCGCTCGCGGCTGCCCCCGAATCTTCGGCGATCATACACCGGCGAAAACCTCTCGACACGGAGGCGTCCGAACGCTCGACGCACGCCGGCCCGCTAGAGAATGCACGCTTCCCCGGCTCTGCCCGTATGTCATTCGCGCTTCGAACCGATACTAACGCGGCCCAAGCCTGCCCGGCAACCCCGACCCGCTGCACCTCGACCTTCTACACAAGCAGAGATCCAGCACGCGGCGCCACCGGCCACCGAAACACTCAATTAACACTTATCCGAGAATCTACGGAACCTTCCTACACGACACACACTCCTCACGCCCGCACAAAATACTCGCCCCCTCTTCTTACGGTACCGTTCGGCGACACAGATCGTCCACACCAACACAGAACTCGTGTCGGCTGGACTCATTGGACACAATATACACCGCTGACTCAACAGCGCACCTGAAAGGAACTTCGACTGTACCCCCCGGCAAGTTGGCAATGCGCCGTTGCTTCACATACCTTCCCACATCCACCGATCACTAAGACTGCCATTGACGCAACCGCCCAGCCCCGATTCCCCGCATGATACTAGCGAAAACCAATCACAGGCATACCCTCGGACGGACCCGCACACTCAAGCGGGACGGTACGCGGGAGGTCGCCGGCGGGCCGGTCACCGACGCGGACTTCTCGATGGCCGTCGTCCACGCCCCGTACCTGCGCGTCCTCGACGCCTTCACGGCCGACCGCTACCCGCTGGTCCTCGCCGGCCACACCCACGGCGGCCAGCTCTGCATCCCCTTCTACGGGGCGCTGGTCACCAACTGCGACATCGACACCGGCCGGGTCAAGGGCCTGTCCACCCACCGCGCGGGCGGCCACCGCTCGTACCTGCACGTCTCCGCCGGCTGCGGCACCAACCGCTACACCCCCGTCCGCTTCGCCTGCCCCCCCGAGGCCACGCTCCTCACCCTCGTCGCCCGCGACTGAGCCGGGAGGGTTTTCCCGGGCCCACCCGTACGGTGGAGGGATGATCGACCCGACCTCCACCACCTCCCGGGCCGGCGCGGCGAGCGCGACGGGCGTTCCCGCGTCCGCCGTCGTCCCGACGGGCCGCCGCCCCTTCGCGGCGGCCTTCCGCGCGCTCGTGGCCCTGGCCGCCCTCACCGGCATCGTCCTGGACACGATCGACTCCGACGACCTGGGCCGGCTCTTCAGCTACTTCACGATCCAGTCCAACATCCTGGTGGCGGTCTCCTTCGCCTGGGCCGCTCACCGCGCCTGGACCGCGCGCCCCGCGCTCTCCCCGCGGATCACGGGCGCGGCGCTGCTCTACATCTCCATCACAGGTCTCGTCTTCCACTTCGTCCTGTCGAACGACTCCAGCGGTTTCTCCATGACCAGCGACCGCACCCCCCTGGAATCGGCCGCCAACCAGCTCCTCCACACCGTGACCCCGCTCGCGGCCGCCTTCGACTGGCTCGTGCTCACCGTGCCCGGCGGCTTCCTCCTGCGCCACGCCTGGCAGTGGCTGGTCTACCCCCTCCTCTACCTCCCCTTCGCCCTGATCCGCGGCGCCCTCCTCGACCCCGGGACCGAAGGCCGCTACCCGTACCCCTTCCTGGACGTCGACCTCCACGGCTACGCGGGCATCGCCACCCAACGCCGTCGTCTTCGGCCTGGCCTTCTACGGCCTGGCCCTCGCGCTCACCCTCGCCGACCGGGTACGCCCCCACCTGCGCGGCCCCCGGAATCGGATTTCGCCTACGGGCTCCGGTCCGCTAAAGTAGAGCTCGTTGCGCCGGGGACCCTCGAAAGCGGGGACTCGGAGTGCATCGGGGTGTAGCGCAGCTTGGCGAGCGCGCTTCGTTCGGGACGAAGAGGTCGTGGGTTCAAATCCCGCCACCCCGACTTGGTTGCACAGATCAGGGCTCTGATCCACTTGGTGGATCGGGGCCCTGATGCGTTTCCGGGTGGCTCATAGGAAGCAGCGCGCCGCGCTCGTGATGCGCGTCACCCGTATCGTCCGGCGGTTCAATGACGGGCGGTCAGGGGTCGTCCTCGCGAAACGGCGACGCGCCGCTGCCCTCGGCCGCCTGCTCGCGCTTCCCGGGGGACCGGGGGCGGAAGCAAGGGACGAGGGCTGCGGCGCGGGCGGTGGGGCGTCAGCCCTCCAGGGTCGGGTAGTCCGTGTAGCCCTTGGCGTCGCCGCCGTAGTAGGTGGCGCGGTCGGGGGTGTTGAACGGGCCGCCGGCGGCGAGGCGGCGAGGGAGGTCCGGGTTGGCGAGGAAGAGGCCGCCGAACGAGACGAGGTCGGCGGTGCCGTCCTCGACGAGGGCGAGGTGCTCGGGGCCGGTGGGCTCGTTCCCCGTGAAGGGGTTGAGGATGACGGGGCCGCCGAACAGCTTGCGCAGGGCGACGGTGAGCTCGCGGTCGCCGGGCTCCATGATGTGCAGGTAGGCCAGGCCCAGCGGGGCTATGCGGGCGACCAGCGCCTCGTAGGTGGGCCGCGGGTCGGCTTCATGGATGTCGTTGAGGGTGCCGCCGGGCGACAGGCGGATGCCGGTGCGCTCCGCGCCGATCTCGGCGACGACCGCCTCGGCGACCTCCACGGCGAAGCGGATGCGGCCCTCGACCGAGCCGCCCCAGCCGTCGGTGCGCAGGTTGGCGTTGGTCGCCAGGAACTGCTGGATCAGGTAGCCGTTGGCGCCGTGCAGCTCCACCCCGTCGAAACCGGCCTCGACGGCGTTGCGGGCGGCGCTGGCGAAGTCGGCGACGGTCTGCCGGATCTCGTCCTCGGTCAGCTCGCGCGGGGCGATGTACTCCTTGGGGCCCTCGGCCGTGAAGACCTGGCCCTGCGCGGCGACGGGCGAGGGGCCGACGGGGACGAGCCCGTCGGGCAGCAGGACGGGGTGGCCGATGCGGCCGGTGTGCATCAGCTGGGCGAAGATCCGGCCGCCCTTGGCGTGCACGGCGTCGGTGACCTTGCGCCAGGCGGCGACCTGCTCGGCGCTGTGCAGACCCGGGGTGAAGGGGTAGCCCTGACCCACGACGGAGGGCTGGATGCCCTCGGTGACGATCAGGCCGGCGGAGGCGCGCTGGGCGTAGTACTCGGCGGTCAGCTCGGTGGCCAGGCCGCCCTCGGCCGCCCGGCTGCGGGTCATCGGAGCCATCACGATGCGGTTGGCGAGCTGGTTCCCACCGACGGTGATCTGGTCGAAAGCGCTGGTCATGGCGGATCCCTCCCAATTACTTGGCCGACCAATCGATCGGCGTGACGCCACTGTAGCGCATTACTTGGCCAGCCAACATAATGAGACGGGGGAAGATTTCCGGGTCCCCGTCGAAGCAGGGAGATGGATCCCGGAGCTGACGAAGCAGGAGGCCTCATGTCCGGCGCCGAGTACCAGTGCCCGAACGAAGCGACCACGACCACGGAATCCGGCACGTGCGGCGAGATCAGCCACGCCATCGCCCGCGTCGCCAAGCTCCACCGGATCACGGCGGGGCAGCTGCTGCGCCGCCTCGGCCTCTACCCCGGGCAGGAACTGCTGATGATGGCCCTGTGGGAGCACGGCCCGCAGCGCCAGACCGAACTGATCAAGCAGACGGGCGGCCTCGACCCCTCGACGGTGACCCGCATGGTGCAGCGCCTGGAGCAGGCGGGGCTCGTCCGGCGGCAGCCCGACCCCACCGACCGGCGCGCGGTCATGGTGGAGGCCACCGAGGCAGGGGCACGCACTGCGGGGCGAGGTCGCGGAGGTGTGGCAGGAACTGGAGGAGATCACGCTCGCCGGACTGGGTGACCACGACCGCGCACAGCTGGCACGGCTGCTGGACCTGCTGGAGGCCCAACCTGTGCGGGGCGTGCCGCTCTGTTGATCCCCTAATCCACCACCCCCGCCCCCGGGTTGCGGAACGTGAACATCTTCTCCGGATCGATCCCGCGCCCACACGGCGCCCTTGAGCCGGGCCTCCCACAGCTCCCGTCCGTGCGACTCGATCAGGAAGGTCGAGGGCGGGGTCCCGCGCGGGCTCGACCTCAACCGCCCTGCCATGCCACGGTGATCTGGAGGCTCTGGCCGTCGAAGACCGTGGCACTGATCGCCGGCCGGGCGCGGGACGTGTCGGAAGCGCACGGAGTTCCGCCCGGAGACCGAAGTATAGAGGCGGGCACGGACACGAAGTGCCCGTCGACGACGCCGACCCGCGGCTCGCCGGTGGCCGTCACGGTCGCCAGCGCCATCATCGGGATACCCCGGAGCCGGGCCACGACCCCGGCGGCGTCCAGGCGGCGGTCCTCGTCCACGACCGAGCGCAGATGCGGACGCCGCCGTGGCGTAGCTGTCGTCGAGCAGACGTTGGAGAGCGGTCATGTCGTCCGGCGTCTCGTACATGCCCCGACTATGACCCACGCACACTGACAGCGGGGCCGGTTCCCGTCGGCCTTCCGTCACGCACGAGGCCGGACAACCACCCGACAGGGGCACGAAGTTGTCCACACATGACCGGTCGTCCACAGACTGGACCGCGATCGGTCTGGATGTCGGCGGTTCGGCGCAGAATGGGGGCATGACTGAGAGCAACGGGGCCCTGCGGGGCGACGGGTTCATGCCCGATTGGAGAAGCGCTTCCGGGCGCCCCGCGTGGGGCTAGCCCAGATGGGCGGAGGACGCACCGGACCGCTCGCTGTTCCACTTCGAACGCGACCGGCACGTTCGAGGTGTACGCGTGGACCGCCGCCACCGGCGGCCGGCGTCAGGTCACGGACCGGCCAACGGCACCACGGCGGGGGTGCTGACGCCGGACGGCGAGTGGATCTGGTGGTTCTCGGACACGGACGCGTGACGAGTTCGGCGTCTGGATGCGCCAGCCCTTCCACGGCGGCCGGCACGAACCGCGCGGCGCCCGGCCTCGACCCGTCCTACCCGGACGGCCTGGCCCTGGGCCGTGACGGCACGGCGGTGATCGGCCGGTCCACCGACAAGGCCGGCTCCTCGTGTGCACGTCGTGCGCCCCGGCGGGCGCGGCCGCGGAGATCTACCGGCACGAGCAGTCGGCGGTGGTCGCCGGCCTGGTCCCATGACGGCCACCCTGATCGCCATCGAGCCACACCGAGCACGGCGACGCCATGCACTCGGCGATCCGCGTCGTCCGCGACGGACGGCACGACCGTCGCCGAGCTGGACGACACCCGGGGCGGCACCGAGGAGCTCGGCCTGTCCGCGATGGGCTTCGCCCCCGTCGAGGGCGACACCCGCTGCTCGTCGGGCACCAGCGGCGCGGCCGCTGGGAGCCGATGCTGTGGGACGCGACCACCGGTACGGGAGACCGCGCTCGTCATCGACTCCCCGGCGACCTGGAGGCGACTGGTATCCGGACGGCTCGGCACTGCTCGTCGAGCACAGCTACAGGCGCGCAGCGAGCTCTGGCGCTACGACCCTGGCGACGGCCGCGCTGACCCGCCTCGACACCCCGGCGGGCACGCGTCTCCGGCGCCCTGCCAGCGTCCCGACGGGACGGTGGAGTTCCTGTGAGTCCTCGGCGGAGAAGGCGCCCGTCGTCCGGTCCACCGCCGGGCACGTGGGTGCTGGACGGCGCCCGGCGGGCAACGGACGGCGTGCAGCCACGCTCCCGACTCCGGTCCCGGTCGAGGACATATGGGTGGAAGCGGGCGGCACGCGTCCACGCCTGTGCAGAAGCCGGCGGGCGAGGGCCCCTTCCGACCGTCTTCGACATCCACGCGGCTCGGCCCCACCTGGCACGAACAGCGACGCGTTCGCGGCGGGCCCGGCGGCCGTGGGTGGACCACGGGTGACTTCGCGGTCGTGCCGCGTCAACTACCGCGGCTCGACGGGCTACGGACGGCCTGGACGGACGCGCTCAAGCACCGCGTCGGGCTGATCGAGCTGGAGGACATCGCGGCAGTGCGCGAGTGGGCCGTCGCCTCCGGCCTCGCCGACCCGGAGCGCCTCGTCCTGGCCGGCGGCTCCTGGGGCGGCTATCTGACGCTGCTGGGCCTGGGCACCCAGCCGGACGCCTGGGCGCTGGGCCTGGCCCGCGGTCCCCGTGGCCGACTACGTGACGGCGTACCACGACGAGATGGAGGCGCTGAAGGCCCTCGACCGCACGCCTCCTCGGCGGCGCCCCGGAGGAGGTCCCGGAGCGCTTCGCCGCGTCCTCACCGCTGACCTACGTAGACGACGTGCGCGCCCCGGTCTACATCTCCGCCGGGATGAACGACCCCCGCTGCCCGATCCGCCAGATCGAGAACTACGTGGGGCGCCTGGAGGAGCGCGCCCATCCGCACGAGGTCTACCGCTACGACGCGGGCCACGGCTCCCTCGTCGTGGAGGAGCGGATCAAGCAGCTCCGGCTGGAGATCGCTTTTGCGGAGCGGCATCTGGGTCGTCCGTCCCCGCTCAGGACCGGGGGTGATGCCCAGCTCGGCGTCCCGGACGGCCTCGACCTCACGGCGGAAGAGCCGGAACCACATGAAGAGCACGAAGCCGACGAAGATGAACCACTCACCGGTGTAGCCGAGGTTCTGGAAACGCCTTGAGGTCCAGGCCGCTGTTGGGCGGGGCGGCGGGCGGCACCGCGGTCAGCGGCCGGGGCGCGCCCGTCGCCGTGATCCACGCGTCGTACACCCCGTACGGACACGAGGTTGACCAGCGAGGCCGCGCTGATCACGCCCAACTGCCCGGCCGGCAGGCCGCCGGAGGCGCCCACGCCCTTGGACATGGGGCTCTCGGAGGACTGGAGCGCACCGGCGACGGTGACCCGGCCGGCGGGCGGGGCGGGGATCGCGGCGGTGTCGGCCTTGGAGCCGGCGTCGCCGGGCAGCCAGCCCCGCACCACCGGCAGGGCCTTCCCGTCGTCCGTGCGCAGCGGGGTCAGGACGTAGAAGCCGCTGCGGCCGTCCATTTCCCGGTCGGGGACGAGCAGTTGACGTCCCGCGTCGTAGCGGCCGGTCACCCGGGCCTTGCGGCCGGAGGTCTCGGTGGTCACCGGCAGGAGGTCCCGCAGCGGCGCCGCGGCGGCGGTGCGGGCCTCGTCGGCCTGGTCCTGCTGCTCGCGATGCGAGTCGACGCGCGTCTCGAAGCGGCCGAGCTGCCAGGTGCCCATGAACAGACAGAAGGGGATGGCCAGCACGGCGAAGACGTTGATCACCCACCAGCGGGGGGTCAGCAGAAACCGATACACACCCCCACGGTACGGGGAGCGTACGGCGGTGCCGCACCGGCCCTCCCGTACGGGGCCCGTACAGGCCCCGTCCCGGAGGGGCCGGCGGCACCGCGAGGCGCCGGCCGCGCTCCGTCCCGTCGCCTCAGCGGCGCCGTCACGGCTCCCCGGGCTCCCCGCGGCCACGGTTCCTACGCCGTCGGCGCGGCCGTCGGCAGGGCGCCCGTGTGGTAGACCGTCCCGGCGCACGCGTCCGGTATCCCGGGCCTCGGCGGCAGCGGGCTCGCCCGCCAGCGGGGTGTTGGTGAGCGTGATGCCCCCCGCGCCTCCGCCGGAGCCGTCGGAACCGCCCGAGCCGGTGCCGCCCCCGGAACCGCCCGAGCCGCCCGAGCCGTCCACCGCGGGCGTCTCCGGGGCCCCGCCCGTGGGGGCCGCCGGCGCCCGGGAGGCCGTCGTCGCCGGAGTGCTCGGCGAGGAGCTCGTCCCGGGGGTGGGGCTGCTGCCGGTGCCTCTGGTGCACGCCCCGACGTGCCGTCACCCGCGGGCACCCAGGCGAACTTCACCTCGTACGCCTGGCCCGGCCGCAGCACCACCATTCTCGGGCTCGCGCCGGGGATCGGGCAGGCCGGCCGCCGGGTCGCCGGAGGTGTGTCGACGACGGAGATCCGCGCGTTCCCGGCGGTGCCGATACGGGGCTGGGCGAACGAGCGCGCCGGGGCCGGTCACCGCGCAGACGGCGTGGGAGACGTTGACGATGCGGAAACGCCCCGTAGACCCGGCCGCCGCATCGGCGGCGCCGACGGTGCCGGAGCCACGCCGAGCTGTGTCCGCGAGCAGACCGGCGCCACCGCGCCGAGGGTGGCCCCCGCTCGGGCCGGGCCGTGGTGCCCGTACGCCCCGGGCTCTGCGGAGCCTCGCTCCCGCGGGCCCGCGAGCCGTCGCCCGACGGCTCGCCCCGGTGATCGCCCCGGGCCGCCGACCCGTCGCGGGAGCGGTCGCCCGGAGGGTCGTCGCCGTCCCCGGGCTGCCGGTCCTCGACCGTGCCCTCGGAGTGGTGGCGGCTGCTCGCCGCGTTGGCCGGCCGGTCGCCCGGGCCGGTGGAGCCGATCTCGTCGGCGACGTGCAGCACGGCGGGCAGCCCGACGCCGAGCAGCACCGCGGCCGCCACGGCACCGCCCAGCGCCTGGCGGCGCCGTGTCCGCCGGACGGGCACGGCACGCCGCAGGTGGTCCAGCGCCCCGTCGGAGGGCTCGAGACCGCCGACGGCTCCGCGCATCAGCCGGCGCACCGCCTCCTCGTCGAAGTCGGGCCGCCCGAAGGGCTCTCCGGGGCCCGAGTCGTCCGGAAAGGGGTGGTTCGTACCCGAGTTCATGCCGGAGTTCATGCCGGAGCCTCCATGGCGACACGGAGCGCGGCTATCCCCCGTGAGCCGTACGCCTTCACCGAGCCGATGGACAGGCCCAGCACCTCGGCCACCTGGGCCTCGGTCATGTCGGCGAAGTAGCGCAGGACGAGCACCTCGCGCTGCCTGCGCTGCAGGCCGCGCATCGCCTTGATCAATTGGTCTCGCTCCAGCTGTTCGTACGCCCCCTCCTCGGCGCTCGCCATGTCCGGCATCGGCTTGGAGAGGAGCTTGAGCCCCAGGATGCGGCGGCGCAGCGCGGAGCGGGACAGGTTGACGACGGTCTGCCGCAGATAGGCCAGGGTCTTCTCCGGGTCACGGACCCGGTTGCGCGCGGAGTGCACGCGGATGAACGCCTCCTGCACGACGTCCTCGCAGGAGGCCGTGTCGTCCAGGAGCAGCGCGGCGAGGCCGAGCAGCGACCGGTAGTGCGCCCGGTACGTCTCGGTGAGGTGGTCGACGGTGGTCCCCGCGGCCATCGTCGTCTCAGCGCCGGCGGCCGGCGGGGGCCCCGACGGCTGCGGCAGCGGCGTCACCGACGCCTGCTCCCCGGTCTTCTGCGCGGGGGAATCCGCTCCGAACGGCCCGGCTGACCGGAGGGAGCCGACGGCGACGAGGCGGGCCAGGGCGCGATCACCGGCATCCCGCCCGAAGCACGCGTACGCGCCGTGGCGCCGCCACGTCTCGGGACTGTCGCCATGCTGATGACCTCTGCCACGCCTGTTGGACACGCTTCCCCCCATCAGGGTTGTACGCCCGGGACACCCTGGGGGATGCCGTCGCCGACACGGCGCCGGACAGCGCACCACACGCCCTCATGCGTACCAGCCCTCCCCTGACGCCCCGCACCGCCCTGACCCGGTGGCCCACTCACAGGGCGTCCACGCGCAGTTCAAGGGGTCTGGATCAATGGCTTGATCACAGAACCTTCACACGTCCACCAGTATTGCGGAGCCGCCGACCCGGCCGCCATGAGTTCGGCGATCCGGACGCCCCCGGGGCGGATGCGGAATCCCACATCTCACCCCGGGCACCCGCCCGTTGGGAGGGGAGGGGAAGCCGGCGCGTCAGCGCCCCGTGCCCCCGTAGACGACCGCCTCGTCGCTCTCGCTGTCCAGGCCGAAGGCGGTGTGCACCGCGCGGGACGGCCTCGTTCACGTCGTCGGCGCGCGTGACGACCGAGATCCGGATCTCGGAGGTCGAGATGAGCTCAATGTTCACGCCCGCGTTGGACAGCGCCTCGAAGAACGTCGCCGTCACGCCCGGGTTGGTCTTCATGCCCGCGCCGACCAGCGAGATCTTGGCGATCTGGTCGTCGTAGCGCAGCGACTCGAAGCCGACCCCGCCCTTGGTCTTCTCCAGCGCCTCGATCGCCTTGCGGCCCTCGGTCTTCGGCAGGGTGAAGGAGATGTCCGTCAGACCGGTGGACGCCGCGGAGACGTTCTGCACCACCATGTCGATGTTGATCTCGGCGTCCGCGATGGCCCGGAAGATCGTGGCCGCCTCGCCCGGCTTGTCCGGCACGCCCACGACCGTGACCTTCGCCTCGGACGTGTCGTGCGCGACACCCGAGATGATCGCCTGCTCCACCGGCTGACCTCCTGGAGGCTCGTTGCTCACCCATGTGCCCTTGAGCCCCGAGAAGGACGACCGCACATGGATCGGGATGTTGTAACGGCGCGCGTACTCGACGCAACGGTGCAGCAGCACCTTGGAGCCGGAGCTCGCCAGCTCCAGCATGTCCTCGAACGAGATCCACTCGATCTTGCGGGCCTTCTTGACCACGCGGGGGTCGGCGGTGAAGACACCGTCCACGTCCGTGTAGATCTCGCAGACCTCGGCGTCCAGCGCCGCGGCGAGGGCCACGGCCGTGGTGTCCGAGCCGCCCCGGCCCAGCGTCGTAATGTCCTTCTTGTCCTGGGATACGCCCTGGAAGCCGGCGACGATCGCGATGTTCCCCGCGTCCACCGACTGCTGGATGCGGCCCGGCGTGACATCGATGATGCGCGCCTTGTTGTGGACCGAGTCCGTGATGACCCCGGCCTGGCTGCCCGTGAACGACTGCGCCTCGTGACCGAGGTTTTTGATCGCCATTGCCAGCAGCGCCATGGAGATGCGCTCTCCGGCGGTCAGCAGCATGTCGAACTCGCGCCCGGCAGGAATCGGCGATACCTGCTCGGCGAGGTCGATCAACTCATCCGTCGTGTCGCCCATCGCGGAAACCACGACAACGACCTGGTGGCCGTTCTTCTTGGCTTCCACGATTCGCTTGGCAACCCGCTTGATGCCCTCGGCATCGGCAACGGAGGAGCCTCCGTACTTCTGCACGACAAGGCCCACGTGCGCTCCTCGCAGCTCTGTGTATTGCGGTCGGTTCAGTCTAACGAGGGGCGGAATTCGGCCCGTGCGGAGCCGCATCGTGAGACATTCCGGTGCATTCGAGCGGCCGAAGGCGCCGCGAGGGGAAATCCTCCGGCGCCCCGTCCCCCACGGACGTGGTTCTTCGATTCGCCGGCCCCCGCCCGGGGCCGGCGGCGAAGCCCGGCCCCGACCCGGGAGTTGGGCCGCCCGGCAGCGAACGGACCGGGACCACGCCCACCGGGCCGCGGCCGGGCGGCAGTTCAGACCGACCGCAGCCCCGGCCCCGCGCCGATCTCGGCGGCCATGACCCGGCCGGCCTCCTCCTCCAGCTGCTCCTCCGTGCCGACCGTGTCCGTGTCGAGGCCGTCGAGCTCGTCGAGCGGCTGGTCGAGGCGGACATGGGCGACGAGGGACTGGAGGGCGCGGAGCGCCGCGGAGGCGGTGGGGCCCCAGTTGGAGAGGTAGGAGAACTGCCACCACCACAGGGCCTCGCTGACCCGGCCGTCGCGGTAGTGGGCCATGCCGTGCCGCAGGTCGGTGACGACGTCGGCGAGGTCGTCGGAGATCCGGCAGGCGACGGGAGCGCTGCGCGGCACGTACGGGTCGAAGACCTCGGAGTAGACGTCGACCGGGTCGAGGAGCGCGGCGAAGCGCTCGCGGAGCTCGTCGACGTCCGGCTCGGGGCCGACGTCCGGCTCGTAGCGCTCGTCGGGGAGGAAGTCCTCGTGGGCGCCGAGGCGGCCGCCGGTGAGGAGGAGCTGGGAGATCTCCAGCAGCAGGAAGGGAACGGCGCTGTCGGGCTCGTCGCCGCGGGACACCTCGGCGACGGCGACGATGAAGCTCTCGATCGAATCCGCGATCGAGACCGCGAAGTCGTCGGGATCGCGCTTGGCGTCGTGAAGCGTTGCGTCAGACATCGAGAAGTCGTCTCCCCTTCGAAGGCACGCCCGAGCGTGACCTCGTCGGCATATTCCAAGTCTCCGCCCACAGGGAGCCCGCTGGCGAGCCGGGTGACTTTGAGTCCCATCGGCTTCACCATGCGCGCCAGGTAGGTGGCCGTGGCCTCGCCCTCCAGGTTGGGGTCGGTGGCGAGGATCAGCTCGGTGACCGAGCCGTCCGCGAGCCGGGCCAGCAGCTCGCGGATGCGCAGGTCGTCGGGGCCGACGCCCTCGATGGGGCTGATGGCCCCGCCGAGCACGTGGTAGCGGCCGCGGAACTC
This sequence comes from Streptomyces thioluteus, assembly GCF_039535865.1. Classification (NCBI taxonomy): domain Bacteria; kingdom Bacillati; phylum Actinomycetota; class Actinomycetes; order Kitasatosporales; family Streptomycetaceae; genus Streptomyces; species Streptomyces thioluteus. The sequence continues at coordinate 10,881 of NZ_BAAAXZ010000054.1, read as the reverse complement.
CCGCGTCCGCTCGATGGCGACGACGTCCTTGGACTCCTCGACGACGCAGATGACGGCGGGGTCGCGGCGCGGGTCCTGGCAGACGCGGCAGCGCTCCTCCTGCGCCACGTTGCCGCACACGGCGCAGAACCGGACCCTGGCCTTGACCTCGGTCAGCGCGTGGGCGAGCCGGCGGACGTCGGCCGGCTCGGCCTGGAGGATGTGGAAGGCGATCCGCTGGGCGCTCTTGGGACCGATGCCGGGCAGCCTGCCCAGCTCGTCGATCAGGTCCTGGACAACGCCTTCATACACGGATCGTGTTCTCCTTCGGGGTGGTTGCTGCCGGAACCGCTAGAAACCGAGGCCGGGGAGGCCCCCGCCGAGGCCCTGGGCGAGCGGGCCGAGCTTCTGCTGCTGGAGCTGCGCGGCGGTCGCGTTGGCGTCGCGGACGGCGGCGAGGATCAGGTCGGCGAGGGTCTCGGTGTCGTCCGGGTCGACGGCCTTGGGGTCGATGACCAGGGCCTGGAGCTCTCCGGCACCGGTGACGGTGGCCTTCACCAGGCCGCCGCCGGCCGAACCCTCGACCGGGGTCTCCGCGAGCTCCTGCTGAGCTGCGGCGAGGTCCTGCTGCATCTTCTGAGCCTGCTGAAGCAGCTGCTGCATGTTGGGCTGGCCACCACCGGGGATCACGGCTTCGCTCCTGTGCTCTCGCGACTACGGGTACGACGGCGCGCCGGGCCGGAGGATCCCGGAATTCCCGGAGGATCCGGGGATCCGCCGGGCCGACGCGGGTCGGTAGCCCGAGCCTACGTGGTCGCCGGACGCGGCGCGCCATGCGCAGGGAAAAGTACGGAGCGAGCACGGGAGCGCCCGGGAGCGCGGTGCTCCCCGGGAACCCCAGGGCCCCCGGACGCCCCGGCCTCCCCCTGCGCCGCTACTCGTTGGCGATCTCCTCGATGACCGTGGCGCCGAGCTCGCGGACGATCAGGTCGTGGCCGGTGAGGGCGGTCTCGTCGAGGTCGGGGTCGTCCTCGGCGGGCATGTCGTCCTCGGGGGCGACGACCGGCGGGGGCTCGGGCTCGCGGTGGGACGGCGCGGGGGCCGCAGGCGCGGCGGGCCGGGGCGCCACCGGGGCGGACGGCTGGGGCGCGGGGGCGGGCTGCGCCTGCGGGCGCGGCGGGGCCGCCGGAGCGGGGGCCGGGGCGACGGGTGCGAAGCCGCCTCCGCCCGTGCCGCCGCCGAAGCCGCCGCCCGGACCGCCCGCGCCACCGCCGGCGTCGACGACGAGCTCGATCTTCCACTGCACGCCGAAGGCGTCGTGGAGCGCCTGGCGCAGGACGTCCTCGCTGCCGCTGTTGGCGAAGCTGTCGCGGGCGCCGACGTTGGAGAAGCCGACCTGGAGGGTCGCCCCCGTCGAACCCGGTGACCTGGGCGTTCTGGCTGAGCAGGATCCAGGTGAAGCGGCGGCGGTTCTTGACCGACTCCAGGACCTGGGGCCACATCTGACGGGCCTGCATCACGTCACCGCCGCCCGCGGCGGGAGCGGGGGCCGGGGCCGGGGCAGGAGCCGACGCGGGCGTCGGGGCCGATGCGGGAGCGGGAGCAGCGGGCTGCGCCGCCTGGGCACCGCCCGGCCAGGCACCCGGCTGGGCACCCGGCTGAGCTGCCGTGGGCCAGGCACCCGGCTGAGCTGCGGGCGCGGCACCGCCCTGCCCCGGGGCGGCGGCGGACGGCCAGGCGCCGGGCCGGGCGGCGGGCGCCGGAGCGGACTCAGGAGCCTGCGCGGGCGCCGGGGCCTGCTGCGGCTGAGGAGTGACAGGCGGCTGGGGCATGGCAGGCGCCGGGGATGCCTGAGACGGCTGAGGTGCCTGAGATGGCTGGGGCGACTCCTGCGCCGTGGACGAGACCGCCGCACGGGCCGCCGCCGGCCCGGAGAGACCGGGCGTCGCGGCCGGGTCGTGCCCCTGCGGCCCGGGCACGTACCCGGCGGACGGCATAGCCGGCGGCTGGGCGACGAACCCGCCCGCGGCGGGCCCCCCGCCGAGGCCCTGGCGCTCCAGCCGGTCGAGCCGGGCCCGCACGGACCGCTCGTCGTCATAGGCACCGGGCAGCAGCACGCGGGCGCAGATCAGCTCCAGCTGGAGCCGGGGCGAGGTGGCGCCCCGCATCTCCGTCAGGCCCTCGTTGACCAGGTCCGCGGCACGGCTGAGCTCGCCCGCGCCGAAGACGGACGCCTGTGCCTGCATCCGCTCGATGACGTCGGCGGGGGCGTCGATGAGGCCCTTCTCGGCGGCGTCCGGCACGGCGGCGAGAATCACCAGGTCGCGCAGCCGCTCCAGCAGGTCGGCGACGAAGCGGCGGGGGTCGTTCCCGCCCTCGATGACGCGGTCGACGACCTCGAAGGCGGCGCCTCCGTCCCCGGCGGCGAACGCGTCCACCACGCTGTCGAGCAGGGAACCGTCCGTGTACCCCAGCAGCGACGTGGCCATGGCATACGTCACACCGTCCGCGGCGGCGCCGGCGAGGAGCTGGTCCATCACGGACATCGAGTCACGGACGGACCCGGCGCCCGCGCGCACGACGAGCGGCAGCACGCCGTCCTCGACGGGGATCTTCTCCTGCTCGCACACCTGGCCCAGATACTCACGGAGCGTCCCGGGCGGGACGAGCCGGAACGGGTAGTGGTGCGTACGCGACCGGATCGTCCCGATGACCTTCTCGGGCTCGGTCGTCGCGAAGATGAACTTGAGGTGCTCCGGCGGCTCCTCGACCACCTTCAGCAGGGCGTTGAAGCCCGCCGAGGTGACCATGTGCGCCTCGTCGATGATGTAGATCTTGTACCGGCTGGAGGCCGGGCCGAAGAAGGCCTTCTCGCGCAGCTCCCGGGCGTCGTCCACACCACCGTGCGAGGCGGCGTCGATCTCGATCACGTCGATCGAACCGCGCCCGTTGCGCGCGAGGTCGAGGCAGGACTGGCACGCGCCGCAGGGGGTCGGCGTCGGCCCCTGCTCGCAGTTCAGACAGCGGGCGAGGATGCGCGCGCTGGTCGTCTTGCCGCAGCCGCGCGGCCCGCTGAACAGGTACGCGTGATTGACCCGGTTGTTCCGCAGCGCCTGCTGCAGCGGGTCGGTGACATGCTCCTGTCCGATGACCTCGGCGAAGGACTCGGGACGGTAGCGGCGGTAGAGCGCGAGGGACGACACGCCTACGACGATATCGGGCCCCACTGACAAGTGGTCTCGATCACAGTTTCCTCAGGGGTCTCGCAGCCCTCCGACTCCCCTGGAAACACAAGGGCCCCCCACGCACCCGCCAGAGCCCACTTACCCTTGCTGCCTTCCGGCCCTGGGGGAGTTGGGTGAGATAGCGCCACGTGAGGGGCTTGCCCTCAGCCTAGCGCACCCGCACGCCCCTCCGGACCCCCCGCCCCCACCCCTCGGAAGCGGGTTCGCGAGCACTGCTCCGCGTCTTGTATTGTTTGCGGCGGAGGATTCGCCTAGAGGCCTAGGGCGCACGCTTGGAAAGCGTGTTGGGGGCAACCCCTCACGAGTTCGAATCTCGTATCCTCCGCCAGCCCAGAGGGCCGGTCCGCATCGGCGGACCGGCCCTCTGGCGTTTCCCACCCCCTTCATCGCTCGCACGGCAGGCCCTACGCCGCCAGCCGCGGCGACATGAGCCGGGCGGCGGCCTCGCGGACCGGCAGGCGGTCGGCGGGGCGGGCGATGCGGGACTCGGCGTCGGCCAGGACGAGACGGGCCTGGTCGCCGACCGCGGCCCGGCGGCGCTCGTCGGTGACGGAGGCCGCGGCCGTGGTCAGCAGGCGCAACAGGGCCAGGCACACGGCGGGTTCCCCGGCGCCGTAACGGCGGATCTGGCCGCACGCGAGGTCGAGGTACTCGGCGAAGGCAGGGCCCGCGACGACCACTCTGGTCTCCCCCGCCCCGTCCGTCAGGGCGTCGTCGCCGAGGGCGCGTCCGCCCAGCGCGCCGATGAGGACCGAGAGCCGGTCGAGCACTTGGACGCCGGTGTACGGGTCGTTGATCGCGGGTGAGAGGGCGCGCAGCGCGATGTCGACGAGCTGGCGCAGGCCGAACATCACGTCCTGCCGCAGCGTCCGCTCCGGGCCGATCTGCACGGCGTGGTGCAGGGCGCGGGCCAGCGCGGCGGCGTCCTCCGGCGGACCGCCCCGTCGCGACCAGGCCAGGGCCAGCGGCGCCGTCCCGGCCACCAGGTGATCGCCCACCCGGGCGGCGATCACGACCACGGCGTCCTGGGAGGCCGCGCTCTCCAGCAGCGGTCCGGGGTGGACGGTCTGCACGTAGCCGGACCGCGGGGCGGCCAGTACGAGCGCGTCCGGCGGCGGCGCCGGGCCCGAGCGGTCGGTTCCGGGAGCCTCCCGGGTGTAGGCCCGCACGGCGCGGTCGGCGGCCTCCGCGACCCTGATCATCACCGTGTCGATCTTGATCGAGTGCACGATGTGGTGCACGAAGAACACCAGCATCCCGAGGCTGAGGAAGATCAGCGCGACGGCTCCGGAGACGGCGAGCCGGGGGAAGTCCGCGCCCCCTTCGGCGCGGACGGTGTAGAGCCCGGCGGTGCTGTAGGCGAACGTGGCGACGAAAGTGGCCAGCACCACCTGATTGGGACGGTCGCGCAGGAAGTTGCGCAGCAGCCGGGGCGAGAACTGGGTCGAGGCCAGCTGGAGCGTGACGATCGTCAGGCCGAGGACCAGCGCGATCACGGTCACGATGGTCGACGCGATCGTGATCAGGGCCTGGCGGGCGTCATCCGCGGTACCGGCGAACACGAGGGGCTGCAGCGCCGAGTCCGGCGGGATCCGTACGCGCGAGAGGACGCCGCCCGCCACCAGGGCGAGCGCCGCAGCCGCCCCCGGCAGGACCCACAGGGCGCCGTGCAGATACTCCCCGAGCGCCACGGTTCGCGCGCCCCGTCGCACCGCCCGCATCACACGCCTCCCGCCGGCTCGCCGTCGCTCCTGCCGCCAGGCTCCCCGGCACCGCGCGGCCGCGCTCGGCACCTCCGCCGGACGGCCCAACGGCGGACGGCGCCCCCGGAGCGGCGGGCCGGTCCAGGGGCCGACGGGGACCGCAGCGGTCAGAGAGCTTCGCCCCTTATCTGTGGATATCCTTTGATATGTGATCATGCCTGGACGGCTCGGACGGCTGCGGCTCCGTCGTCACCACGGCCGGGGGCCCCTCACCCTGGTGTCACCGGTGGTCCTGACCGTCGTCATCGCGAGCCTGGCGTACACCACTCCCCGGAGCATGGCCTTCAGCCGGCTGCTGCCCGCGGCGCCCGCCCTCGCCGCCGCGATGTGGCCCGTCCTCCCCACCGTCCTGCTGGGAACGGTCTGCCTCTTCCTCATGATCGGCCTCGGCATCGTCTTCCCCGACCTGGGGACGGGGTACACGGCGGCGGGCATCGTCGCGGTCACCGTGGCGGCCGCGTACGGAAGTCATGTGCGGCTCCAGCGGGAGCGGACCCTCTTCCAGGTGCGGCTCGTCGCCGACGCGGCGCAGCAGGTGGTCCTGAGCCCGATGCCGCGCCGCTTCGGGGACGTCGAGATCGAGTCGTTGTACCTCGCGGCCGCGGCGGAGGCCCGCATCGGCGGCGACTTCTACGAGGTGGTGGACACGCCGTACGGGGTCCGGCTGCTCATCGGCGACGTGCGGGGCAAGGGCCTGCCGGCCGTGGGACAGGCCGCGGCGATGGTCAACTGCTTCCGGGAGGCGGCCTACGACGAGGCCGGGCTGACCTGCGTCGCGCGCCGCCTGGAGGCCAGCAGTACCCGTTACGCCGCCGCGTTCCCGCACGGGGACCTGATGGAGAGCTTCGCCACCGCCCTCATCGCCGAGATCCCGCACGGGGGCGACAGCATCGGCATCCTCAACTGCGGACACCCTCCGCCGCTGCTCCTGAACCACGGGGAACTCCACACCCTGGAGCCCACCGATCCCTCGCCGATCCTCAACCTCGCGGAGCTGATCGGCGACCGCTACAGCATCGACACCTTCGCCTACGCGCCGGGCGCCCACCTGCTGCTCTACACCGACGGCGTCACCGAGGCCCGCAACCGCGACGGCGAGTTCTTCCCGCTGGCGGACTGGATGCGGCGGCAGAACCCGGCACGCCCGGCCGAGCTGCTCGCCGGTCTCCACCACGACCTGCTCCGCTACAGCAGCAGGGGCCTGGACGACGACATCGCCGCCCTCGCGGTGAAGTTGGGCACGTCGAAGGCCGGTCGACCCGCGCATGCGGCGCGGTGGAACGACGGACGCGCCTGAGCCCGTCGGCCACCTGCCAGTTGACCGACGGGCTCAGGAATCACCGGTGCGGAGTCAGGAGACCGGTACCGGTGACGAACCGAGGAATTGCGGGGTGAGCCGGGACCCGGCACCGGAGAAGCGCCCGAGGGGGAAGAAACCGCGCTTCGTCCGGCAACTGATCATCTCCGAGGGGGAAGCCTCAGCTCAGGACCCACGAGACCACCTTGGTGAACACAGTCACCGCGAGGTCGAGAAAGTTCGGCATATTCCAGGGCCTCCTTTCCATTGCTTGTGGGGGGACAGTGGGGGGATCCGCAGGGGCGGTCCCTCCGGCATGAGGGACCACCCCCGACGAGGGGACTCGCGCTCTCCGGCCGCGGGGGTGGGGGGGTCGGATCCGGAGCGTTCGAGCTTTTAGCTCAGGAACCACTTGATCGCGTCGGTCGCCAGCGTCTGGGCGAGCTGGAGGAGGGACGAAACCATTCTTGAACACCTGCTTTCCTGGTGATCACCGGCCGGCACCCTGCGGTGGTGCTCCCGGTGCGTTCCTGCGAACAACTCGATCCTCACGGCCGGTTCGGGGCCGCGGCATCCGCACGATCCCGCAAGATTTCTGCGGATTGACCGCAGCATGTTGAACCTTGGACCTTCGGCGAAGGATTCGGCAATTCCTCCAAGTCGCCATGCCCATGCCTTATTTCGCACAGGGGTGGTTGACAAAGTTGGCCATTACATCGGAGGGTGAACGCGCGCTTGAATCCGGCGCATTTGAGTTTCCACGAGGGGCTTCGGCATTGCCATTGCCGCCGCCTCCGGAGTACGAGGCTGACAATGGACGACCCCGTCAGAGTGGTCCTGGTCGACGACCATCCGACCGTACGCGCCGGGACCCGGGCGTTCCTGGAACCGGAGGGCTTCACCGTGGTCGGCGAGGCCGGCTGCGAACGGCAGGCCGTCGCCATCGCGGCCGAGCTCCGGCCGGACCTGCTGATGCTGGACATGAGGCTGGAGTCCGGCCCGGCCCTCCGGGCCGTCCCCCGGCTGCTGCTGGCCGCGCCCGGCATGCGGATCCTGGTGCACAGCATGTACGAGGACCCCGCGCTCGTCCGCGGCGCGCTGACCGCGGGGGCCTCGGGCTACCTGCTGAAGAACAGCTCCTTGGCCGAACTCGTCCTGGCCGCACGGACGGTGGCGTCCGGACGGCGCTACGTACAGCCCTCGCTCGGCGCCTGCCTGGCGCAGACCCTGCGCGGCGAGGGCGAACTGCCGCCGCGCGAACGGCAGGTCCTGGAGCTGCTGGCCGACGGCTACACCAACCGCGAGGTGGCGGCGCGGCTGACGGTCAGCGTCCGCACCGTGGAGAGCGTCCGGGCCGCCCTGCGCACCCGGCTGGGCCTGGTCAGCCGGGCCGATCTGGTCGCCTACGCCCGCCGGCGCCGCGACGCGGCCCATGCCTAGCCCGTTCGCCGGGCACCCCGCGTACCGGCGGTCCGTGATGCTGAGCGTCCTCGGCGGCCTCTGCGTGGCGGCGACGCTGTTCGGCTGCGCGGCGTACGTGGTGGCCTGCGTTCTCGGCCACCACCGGCCGCCCGCGGGGACGATCGCGGCCCCCTTCGTCACCCTGGGCGCCGGCGTGCTCGCACTCCTGGCCGACGGGCTGTGGCGGGCCCGCTGCCTGCTGACCCTGATCGCCGGCGGGTTCGCCCTGCTCGGCACGGGACGGGCGGTGAACGCGTCGCAGGTGGGGCAAGTGGGACTGGGGTTATTGACAGTGGCCCTGGCATTCACGGTCCCCGCCTGGCAGGAGATGAAGGTGGTGTTCCGCCAGGGCTCCTCCTGGTCGCTGGTGGAGCGGCAGGAGCACCATGCCGGACTGCTCGCCGGTGAACTGCACGACGAGGTGCTCCAGTTCCTCGCCCTGGCCCGGCGCCGGCTCGACGCGGCCCGCATGGAGGGGGACCCGCGCAGACTCCGCACGGCCATGGAGGAGGCGTCCCGCACGCTCGACGAACAGGCCGGCGTCCTGCGCGGCATCATCGCCTACGTGAGCCCCGTGCCCCTGCGGGACCTGAGCCTGGCCGAGATGGTCACCGCCCGCGCCGAGCGCGTGGCCGCCGAGAACGGGCTGACGGTCGACGTGGACGTCCGGGACGACCGGTTCCACGCGTCCACCGTGGAGAACGGCGTCAATCTGGCCGTCTACCGCGTCGTCCAGGAATCCCTCACCAACGTGGTGAAGCACGCCGACGCCGAGCACGTCACCATCACCCTGACCTGCCGCAACGACCGCATCAGCGTCACCGTCACCGACGACGGGCGCGGTCTGCCGCAGCACGGCCGGCAGGCCGAGGGGTACGGGATGCAGGGCATGCGCTGGCGGTGCGAGGCGTACGGCGGCACCTTCCGCGCCGCCTCCGCCGACACCGGCGGCACCACGATCCGGGCCGACTTCCCGCTGCGCTGCTGCCGGAAGGCCGCGCGGCACAGAGCCGCGCGGCGCTGAGAAGGCCGGTGGGAAGAAGCCCCTGCGGAAGGGACCGCGCCCGGGGCACGGTCCCTTCCGTCGTCAGGCCGGAACCGGACGCCCGGCGCCCGCGCCCAGCCGCCCCGTACGGGCCAGCCCCAGCACCGCCGCCGCGCAGCCGAGGCCCGTCGCCGCCAGGGCGGTCCAGGCGATCCAGGGGGCGTGGTGGCGCTGGGCCGCGTCCCACAGGGGCGCCCGTGGCGAGGTTGCCGAGGGTGATGCCCAGGCCGGAGACGGTGTTGTAGAGGCCGTAGTGGGTGGCGACGAGGCGGTCGCCGGAGAGCGCGACCACGGTGTCCATCTCGAACGGATAGACCACCGCGCCTCCCACGGCGAGCAGGACGACCGTCAGCAGCAGGGCGCCGAACACCAGGGGACCGGATCCGGCCGGGGCCAGGGCGGGCGGAACGAAGGCCAGCCCCATCGCGGCCAGGCCCCGGACCAGGGCCTGTTCCCCGCGCCAACGGCGGCCCGCCCAGCCCGTCAGCCGGAGCTGGCCGAGCACGGCGACCGCCGCCGAGACGACGAAGAGGCCGCCCACCGCCTTCGTCCCCTCCGCGCCGAGGGCCCGGCCCGCGGCCAGCGGCAGCGCCAGATAGACCTGGAAGGTCAGCACATACGAGCCGATCATGGCGAACGAGAACAGCACGAACGGGCGGTTGGTGACGACCGTCCGCCACTGGGCGAGCACCTCGCCCCGGCGCCCGGTCCCGCGGCGTTCCGGCACGGCCCGCAGCTGGAGGGCGGTGAGCAGCGCGAAGACGGCGGCGGCGACGGTGCACACCAGCCGGAAGTCGGCGGCCAGCAGGGCCAGTCCGACGAGCGGGCCGAGCAGCATTCCGGCCTGGTAGTGGACGTTGAAGACGGCGAACGCCGCGACCCTCCGGTCGCCCGCCTCCGCGGCGAGGTACGCCCGCACCGCGGGGTTGAACAGGGCGCCGGCGAACCCGGTCGCTGCGGAGGCGACGACGAGGGCGGGCAGGCTGTCCACCCAGCCCAGCACGGCGAATCCGACGGTGCGCAGCAGGCATCCGGCGATGATCGGGACCCTGTAGCCGTAGCGGTCGGCGAGCGTCCCGCCGATCAGGAACATGCCCTGCTGCGAGAGGTTCCGCACGCCCAGCACCAGGCCGACGGCCCACGCGGCCAGCCCGAGGTCGTCGGTCAGATGGGCGGCCAGGTAGGGCATGAGCATGTAGAAGGCCAGGTTGATCGCGAACTGGTTGGCCATCAGCAGCCGGACCACCGGCGGGAAGGAGCGCGTGGTGCGCCAGAGGCCCCTCACCGGCCCGCCCGCACGGCGTCCCGGCCGGTGGCCAGCGGGTCGGCGACGGCGGTGCAGCGCGTCCAGCGGGTGACGGTCCGCTCGCCGGGGTGGCCCAGCTCGTCGGGCCCGTCGGCCGGTACGTGCCCGAGGAGCCGGTGCTCGCGGCAGTACGCGTCGTCGAAGACGGTGCCCACGTAGCGCTGCGGGCCGTCGGGGAAGACGGCGGCGATCCGGGTCTCGGCCGGGAGGGCCGCGGCCAGGTGGCGGGCGACGAGGGCCACCGCGCCGACGCTCCAGCCACCCGTCGCGTACTGGTTCCTGGCCAGGGCGCGGCAGGCCCAGACGGCCTCCGGGGCGGCGACCCAGTGCACCTCGTCGAAGAGCGCGTAGTCCACGTTGCGCGGGTAGATGCTGCTGCCCAGCCCGCGCATCAGGCGCGCGGCCGCGGGCTGGCCGAAGATCGTGGAACCCGTCGCGTCCACGCCCACCACCCGCAGCCGGGGGAAGAAGCCGCGCAGGACGGAGGCGACGCCGGCCGAGTGCCCGCCGGTGCCGACGCTGACCACCAGCACGTCGATGCGGCCGAGTTGGGCGATCAGCTCGTGGGCCAGACCGCGGTAGGCGGTGACGTTGTCGGGGTTGTTGTACTGGTCGGGCACCAGGCGTCGGGGGCGGTCATGAGGAGCTCGTCCACCCGCTCGCGGCGGGCCTGTTGCCAGCCGCCGGACGGGTGCGGCTCGCGCACGACGTCCACCTCGGCCCCGTGGGCCCGCAGCAGGCCGCGCATCAGCGGCTCCATGCCGGGATCGGTGACCACGGTCACC
>NZ_BAAAXZ010000053.1:0-14957 GCF_039535865.1 Streptomyces thioluteus | reverse complement strand
CCCCCGCGCCACGGCCGCCGCGCCCGCCGCGTCCCGCGCTGCGGGCCGTCGGCCGGCCGCCGCCACGACCCGTTCGAGGAGCAGGACGGCGTCGGCCTCGGCCAGGGGGTCCAGCGCGAAGAACCGTGCTCCCGGGTCGCCTGCCAGCCCGCTCAGCCGGTGCCGGCTGGTCACCAGCACCAAGGACTCGGCAGCCGCCGGGATCAGCGCCCTGACCTGCGCCTCCGATCCCACGTCGTCGAGCAGGACGAGCAGCCGCCGCCCGGCCGTCAGCTCGCGGTAGCGGCCGCGCTGCCGCGTCAGTCCGGAGGGGATCGCGCCGACGGGCTCCCCGAGCTGGGACAGCAGCTCGGCCAGCACGTCGGACGGGGTCGCCCCGCCGCCGAGCCGTACGTACAACTGCCCGTCCGGGAACCGCTCCGCGAGCCGGTGCCCGCAGTGCACGGCGGTGGCCGACTTGCCGATCCCGCCCGGCCCGCAGACCACGGCTACGGCAGCCCCGCCCGTCCGCGGCCCGTCCATCAGCTCCACGAGCCCGGCCAGGACGTCGTCCCGGTCGGTGAAGACCCCGCTGGCCGCCGGCAGCATCCGGGGCGGTCCGCCGCCCGCCCCCGCGCGCAGCAGTTCCACCTCCCGCATCCACCGGAGCAGGGCGTCCGCGTACTCGGGCCGCGCCGAGGCCCGGGCCCACAGCTCCTCGGCGGCCCGGGCCCGGTCGTCGGCGGTGACCGGCAGCGCATCCGCACCCTCGGCCCCCTCCCGCCTCAGCAGCCCCACGAGCCCTTCGACGGCTCTCCGCCCCGTCTCTCCGGCCGCCCCGCTCAACGCGGCCGACACGGCCGTCTCCACGGCCGTGCGCACGGCGTCCCAGCCGATCACCCCGAGATCCACAGTCCCTCCCCGACTCGACCGGCCGCCCACGCTATCGGGGGGCTTCTCCGAACGTCATCAACCCGCCTGACAGGCAGTCATGGACCGCTCCGCCCAGCCGGGCAGGGCGCGCAGCACGGCGGCGCGCTGTCGCACGAGCTCGATCTGCCGCCCCCCCCCGACGAAATCGTCGCGTCGCGCGGACAGTTGCCCCGAGTGCTTGCGGTAGCGCAGCGTGGGCGCGTCCACGAGCACGCCCTCGGCCGTGGCGGAGGCCGCCATCAGCAGCCCGGTGTCCTCCATGCCGTGCAGCGCGGACCACCCGCCGAGCGCCAGCAGCAGATCACGCCGCCACATGACCCCCGCCGGGTGGACGGGCAGCCGGTACCCGCCCTCGTCCGACCACGCGTCGAGCAGCGCGCCACGCGGCAACGTCCCGGCGCCTACGGGGAGTTCGTGCGCGCGCAGGGCCCCGCCGGGCAGCAGGTCCCTGGCATGCCCCACAGCAAAACCGGCGCGGGGCCGCTCGGCGAGAGCACCCGCCAGGAGAGCAAGAGCGTCCGGCTCCAACTCGTCGTCCGCATCGGCATTCTGTACGAACTCGGCCTCGACGCGTCCGAGGGCGACGTTGCGGGTGACGGCCGGGCCCTCGCCGGTGCCGTTGGCCGCGACGTCCACCCGGTCGTCCCGGGCCGCGCCGCAGTCCGCGAGCGCCCCGCAGCACGGCGTCCTGCGGACCGTCTATCTGCACGAGCCAGGTCCAGTCGCCATGGCTCTGCCGCCGCAGCGACTCCCAGGCGGCGGGGAGGAACGCGGCGTGGGGCGCGTGGACGGCCGTCACCACGTTCACCAGCATGATCCGCATGATATGGCCCCGAGATCGTCGTGAACATGATAGGCAGAGGCGGAGGCGACGACCCTGGGGGGAACCATGGATTCCGCGTCGGTCACGGCACGATTGGGCGCGGTCTCCGCGTCCGACTCACGCCAACTGGACCGCGTCTGCGAGGAGGTGGCAGCCGCCCTCGTCCGCGACGCCGTCGAACCGCCCTTCGACGTCGACTCCGCCGACTTCGCCACCGACCCGTACCTGATCTGCGCCGACCGCTACTGGCGGCTGCGCTTCCTGGCCCCTGCCCGGCATCCGCACCGCCGCCGACTGCGCCGCCTGGCTCGGCGCGCACGTCGCGGCCGCGCACCGCACCGAGGTGCGCGAGAAGTGGAGCCTGGGGTACGCCTTCATCACCAAGGACACCGTCGAGTCGCCCCGCGAACTGGCCGAGGCGGCCGAGCCGATCGTGTCCCGGGACTCGCCGTCCGGCGACATCGCGTACTTCGCCACCCTGTACCACGCGGGCAAGCTCCGCTCGAACTTCGCCGCCGAGGAACTCCACCAGTTCCTCGATTCCTCCCTCCTCGCCCTCGCCGCCGGGCGGCACCGGCGGGACCCCCTCTTCACCGCCCTGCGCGCGTTCGCCGCCTTCGCCCACGGGGCCTTCACCACCGAGCACGCGACCGCACTGCTGGACGAGGCGTGGAACACCCCGCGCCGCACCCGTCACGTCGTCGACATCTGCCTCAACGGCATCCAGATGGCGGCCCCCTTCGAGGGCCAGGGCGAGCTGCTCCGCACCCCGTGCCGCCGAGGCCGTCCAGGCGTTCCCCCGGGACCACATGTTCCACTTCCGCCTGGCCTGCGGCGAGCACGAGACCGGCCACCACGACGCGGCCCTGACCCGCATCGACCAAGCTCTCCGCCTCCTCCCCGCCATCGGCACCCGCGGCAGCCACGAGCTCCTCCAGGGCCAGTACCTGCGCAGACGCGACGACATCCTGGCCGCCAGGTCCCGCGCCCGCCTCGACGAGGAACACGCCCGCCGGCTCGCCGAACGCGAGGCCGAGCACCAGCGCCGCTGGGAACGCCTGGAGGCCGACCTCCACGACCGCGAGGAACGCCAGTCCCGCGCCCACCAGGCCCTCCAGGAAACCGCCCGCGCCAACGCCGTCCGCGCCGTCGAACTCGTCGCCGTCTTCACCGCCGCCATCGCCTTCGCCGTCGGCTCCCTCCAGATCACCCTCAACGGCGCCCTCTCCCTCCACGACCGCCTCTGGCTCATCGCCGAGCTCTGCACCGGCCTCGCGCTCTTCGCCCTCCTGGTGATCGGCGGCACCTGGCTGATCACCCGCCCCCGCCCCTGACCACCCCTGTGGCCCGCGCCACCCGATCTCCCCGCCACCCCCGGAACCCGGTAGGCTGACCCCGGATCCCGTCCACGGACCGGGTCCCCGCCTCCGTAGCTCAGGGGATAGAGCACCGCTCTCCTAAAGCGGGTGTCGGCAGTTCGAATCTGCCCGGGGGGCACAACACAGTAGGCCGCTGACCTGGGGTTTACCCCCGGGGAGGCGCCTCATTCGGCCTCGGACTCCTCGTCCGGGGCCGTTTGCGTGAGCGGACGGGGAGTTGATCTCCCGAATTTCCCCCCACCGGATCAGCATCAGTCGGCACGGAATCCGCGCCGGAATCCTCCGAGCCACCGGGCTCGAGCTCCGCCTTGGGAGCGGCGCTCTCCGGCAGCGGCACAGGCGCGCGGTACCAGCCTGACTGCGGCCTCGGGCAACAGGCTCGTGTACGTATCGGCCGTGATGGTGATCGAGGAGTGGCCGAGCAGCCTCGCTCACCGTGCGCCCACCCTGCAGACCAAGCAGCGCCTCGCTCAACACATTCGCTTGCTGTGGAACGGACTTGGCAGCCCCTCGGCATGGACTCCACCCGCTTCGGGCCACTGCCCAATGAGATCGCCACCCGATGCGCGCCGACCGAACTCGACCAGGACACCGATACACACCTCAAGGGCGTCGCCCACGACTTCTCCGCCCGACTCCTGGGTGGAGTGTGTGGAATCGCCGGCACCTTCACAGTCCTCGACGACCTCGTCGCCTTCCTCCGCTGCATGCTCGACAGCACCGCCGCTCCGGCACGGGCAGGGTTCGGTCCGGCCTGGACCTCAGAGTCACTGACCGTTCAATCCGGTTCCCTGGAACCCGTACGCGGACCGTTCTGGCACCCCGCCCCCGGCGCTGCCCCTTCCGGAGGCATCTGGGTCCACTACGGCTTCACCGGCACAGGCATGTGGATCTCACCCAGCCAACAGCGGTGGGCCGTTCTGCTGACCAACAAGCTCTACTACACCCGCGACCGCCAGCCCCTGGCGGACATCCGCAACGCCTTTCGTGGGCTTGCCTGCGGCTGAACGGCAGCTGCGCAGCGAGCAGGTTCATCCTGCGCGGTGAGCCTTGCACGCCGACGCACAGGGCGCCGTCGTCCGCGCGGGGGACGAGAACGCCTTCAGGACCTGGGTCCGGCACCCGGCCCCGACCAGGACCAGGGTCCTGGTCGGGGATCGGTCCCGGGTGCCTGCCCGGGGGCTGGGAGCCACTGCGAGAATGGACCGCGGACGCTGGCTCCTCCCGGGTCGCGGGCCGCCGCGAGAACGGCTCACGAGCGACGGTCGCGGTAGGCCGGCGGAGGCCGGGACCGACCGGCCATGGAAAGGACCACCACCAGCATGTCGACGCACCACCGGCCCCAGCCGCCGTCGCGGAGAGCCGGCGGCCTGCCCTGGACCGCCAGTGACGCACTGGTGGCCGTCGGGGCGGCCGTCGTCGACCTCCTCGGCTACACGGTCGGTGGCCCGGACGGCGGCCAGCCGGTCTCCCTGACCGCGCTGGTCCTGCTCGTACTGGCGGCCGTACCGCTGCTCACCAGGCGCCGCTACCCGCTGGCGTCGCTTTCGGGTGTGCTGGTCCTGGGCCTGGCACTGAACCTGAGCGGGCCGGTGCCGCACCACTTCAACGGCACACTCACCGTGGCGCTGTTCGCCGTGGCGAGGACATGCGGTCTTGCGGTGGCGGCGTCGGCCGCCCTCGTGGCGGCTGCCGTGACGCTGCTGGGCCGGGGGTATCCGCTGCCCCCGCGGGTCGCGGATGTGGCGAGCAACGTGCTCGCCGCTGCGCTGGTCATCGCTGCGGCCGAGGTGCTGAAGCGCTGGCAGCACGCGGTGGAGGTCCGGCGCAGGCTGCTGGCCGACCGTGCGGTGGCCCAGGAACGGCGCCGCATCGCACGGGAGTTGCACGACATCGTCGCCCACCACATCACCACCATGCAGCTGATGGCCGGTGGTGCCAGGGCCAACCTCGGGGGCGATACCGAGGTGGTGCGCGACGCTCTAGTCACCCTGGAAGGCTCCGGGCAAATAGCGCTGCGAGAGATGCGCCACCTGCTCGACGTGCTCCGGGCCGGCGAGGAGCCGAACGAGGTGCCGTCCGCGCCGCAACCCGGTGTCGGGAGCCTCGGACAGCTTGTTGAGGAGGCCCGGAGGGATGGCCTGCCCGTCGACTTCGCCGTCCTCGGGGCGGAACGCCCGCTGCCACCGAGCACCGGCCTGGCGGTGTTCCGGATCGTCCAGGAGTCCCTCACCAACACCCGCAAGCACGCCGGCCGGGCCCAGGCGCGGGTGCGGCTGACGTACCATCCGGACCGGATCACCGTCGAGGTGTCCGACAACGGCACGGCCGCACCGGCCGACACCCTGGTGGGCGCCCTGACGGGGGCGGGCGGTGTGGTCGGACCCAGGGCGGGCCGCACCGGGTACGGACTCATCGGCATGCGCGAGCGCGTCGCTCTGCACGGCGGCAGCATGGAGGCGGGCGGCCTCGAGGGCGGTGGCTTCCGGGTGGCGGCCACCCTGCCGGTGGCGCCGGTCAACGGAGAGGAGCGGCTCGGATGACGAAACGTTCAGAACGGATCAGGGTACTGATCGCGGACGACCAGCCGCTGGTGCGGCGGGGTGTGACCCTGATCCTGACCCCCGACACGGCGTTCGACGTGGTGGCCGAGGCGGAGAACGGGCAGCGGGCGGTCGAGCTCGCGCACCAGCACCGGCCCCACGTGGTGGTGATGGACATCCGGATGCCGGTTCTCGACGGGGTCCAGGCGACCGAGCGGCTCGCGCGGGAGCTGCCCGCATGCCGAGTCCTGGCGCTGAGCACCTTCGACATGGACGAGTACGTGGTCGCCGCCCTGCGCGCCGGCGCCTGCGGATTCCTGCCCAAGGACGCCTCCCCTGAGGAGTTTGTGGCGGCCGTGCGCACCGTGCACACCGGGGAGGCGGCCGTGGCGCCCCGCCTGCTCACCCGGCTGATCTCGGCTTATGTCACCGCGCCCCGCCGTCCGCAGCCGCCGTCGCTGGTGCCCGGCGTGGGCGAGCTGACGCCCCGCGAGGTCGAGGTGTGGCACCTGCTGGCCACCGGCCTCGACAACGCCGAGATCGCGTCGGCGATGGGCATCAGCGCCTCCACGGTCAAGAACCACATCACCAGCATCTTCGCCAAGCTAGGTGTCCGCGACCGTGCCCAGGCGGTGATCTCGGCCTACGAGTCGGGCCTGGTCGAGGCCGGGTCGGCGAACTCGGTGGGCTGAACCTGACCGTCCTGGGCTGGCAGAGGACAGCCGCGCAGGAACCCGGAAGAGAGTGATCGCGGCCCCCGTCCACGGGAGCCGCGATCACTCTGCTCGGTGTCGGGCTCCGCGCGGGCAGGGGGCCGGACCGAGGGGAGTCAGCGGCAGAGGGCCGCGTCCACCGTGGCCTCCACACGTTGCCCGGCCGCGTCACTTGGGATCATGGTCACCGCGATGTTGGCGGAGCGGCCGTCATCAGTGGCTCCCCCGGCGGTGTAGTAGCCCGGAAGGGTCCCGCCGTGGCCCCAGTACAGGCCGCCGCACGACAGGGGTCTGCTCACCAGGCCCAGCCCGTAACGGACGCCGGGGCCTATCTCGTCGGCGCGGACGGTGGTGCGCATCTGCTTGCGCTGGGCCTTCTTGAGGAGCGGGTTGCCGTCGTCCTTGAGCAGCGCGGAGAAGAAGCGGTTGAGGTCGGAGTTGGTGGACACCACGGCGCCCGCCGCCCAGCCCCAGGAGGGGTCCAGTTCGGTGTAGTCGCGGAGCGACCCGTCAGCGTCCTGGTTGTAGCCCCTGGGGTGGGCCTTGCGGATGGTCATGTCCCCAGGTGTGGGGAAGTAGGTGTGACGCAGGCCGATGCGGTCGATGACGCGCTTGGTGATCTCCTCGCCGAGGGGCCGCCCGGTGACCTTCTGGATGATCAGGCCGGCCAGCAAGTAGTTGGTGTTGTTGTACTCCCAGCTCGTACCCGGGGCGAAGCGGGCCTTCTGGGCCAGGGCCGCGTCGAGGAGCTCGCGCGGTTCGTAGTACCGCGTCGGATCAGTGAGGACGGAGCCCTTGTCCAGGTATTCGGGCAGGCCGCTGGTGTGCTGGAGTAGTTGACGGACGGTGATGCGGTGTCCGTCGATGCCGTCGCCGCGCAGCAGGCCCGGCAGATAGGTCTCAACGGGCTCGTCGAGACCGATCCTTCCCTCGGCGACGAGTTGCAGGACGACGACGGCGGTGAAGGTCTTGGTGTTGCTGCCGGCGCGTATCCGGCCGTCGAGGGGGACCTTGGACCCGGTGGCGAGGTCGCCGACACCGGCGGTGTAGCTGCGGGTGCGGCCGTCGCGGCCCTTGACGGTGGCCAGTGCGGCGGGCAGGCCGTCGTCCTTCACCAGCGCGTTCAGGCTCGGCTGGACACTGTCCGGCCTGCCGCCCGCGGACGCCGCGGTCGGTGCCAGCACCCCGGCCGCCACGATGCCGGCGGCCACGACCGCCACCACCCGGCGTCGGCCGCCCCGGCGGGAGCGCGGGAAGCGACTGTGCGATACATGCTCGTGCACGGAGGAACCCCTCTGATGGATGGCGCCGGTGATTCCCGGCCTTCGCCAAGAGGAGCATTCAGGGGCAGGGAAGTTCATCCACTCCCAGGACGAACCCGGCCCTGGGAGCGGACTCCCCGGGATATCCCCAGGCAGGACCGTACTCCTGGCCGCCGTCGGTCTCCCGGACGAAATTCGCCAGGAGCGTCAACTGTCCCGCATCCGGGCGCAGTCCATCCCTGTGACCACGGTTCACCGCGTCGCCTCAAGCTTCACGAGAGGCGCACGGGCCGGGTGAGTGCCGCGACCGCGGCACGGCACGCTCAAGACCGCAAAGGAGCACGACATGGCAGTACGTCGACGAGTGCACACCGGGGTGGTGGGGCTCGCCGTGGCGGCAGTGGCCGCCACCGCGTTCACGTTCCCCGCACACGCCGAGCCCAGGAAGGGGCACGCGGCGACCCAGCATGCGATGGACGCCATGGTGGCCGACGGGGTTCCCGGGATCACGGCCGCTGCAGTAGACAAGGGCATTGCCTGGCGGGGAACTTCAGGTGTCGGCAACCTGAGGACGGGCACGCCGCGCGGGGCCGACGACCGGTTCCGGATGGGCAGTATCACCAAGACGTTCGTGGCGACCGTGCTGCTGCAGATGGAGGCCGAGGGCAGGCTCGATCTCGACGACACCGTGGAGCGCTGGCTCCCCGGCCTCGTACGGGGCAACGGCAACGACGGCCGCAGGATTACCGTGCGCCAACTCCTCAACCACACCAGCGGGCTTTTCAACTACACCAGCGACCCGGAGTTCGCGAACGACAATCTGCTGGAGGGGTTCCCCGCTCACCGCTACGACACCCACACGCCGCGGGAACTGATACGGGTGGCGCTGTCGCACAAGCCGGACTTCGCGCCCGGCACCAAGCACTCGTACTCCAACACCGGTTACATCCTGGCCGGGTTGATCATCGAGAAGGTCAGTGGCCACAGCTACCGGCACGAGATCCGTGAGCGCGTCATCAACCCGCTCGGCCTGCGGAACACCCGTCTCCCGGGCGCCGATCCCTTGCTGTCGAAGCCGAGCAGCCGGGCGTACTCGAAGCTGAGCCGAGACCCCTCCGCGACGAGGATCCACGACGTCACCGAGAACAACGTGTCCTGGGCCTGGGCGGCAGGCGAAGGCATCTCCACGACCGGCGACCTCAACCGGTTCTTCGGCGCCCTGATGCGCGGCAAGCTGCTGCCCGAGAAGCAACTCGCCGAAATGCAGACGACGGTGCCCACGCCCGACGACCCCGTCTACTCCGGCTACGGCCTCGGGCTGTACAGCGTCAGGACGAGCTGCAATGCGAAGCTGTGGAGCCACAGCGGTGGAACCCCCGGCTCCATCACGGAGACGGCAACCACGCCGGACGGCCGTCACACCCTCACGTACAACGCCAACGGCGACTGGGGCGCGAGGGGCGACGTGGTCGACACGGAGTTCTGTGGAGCGGTCGGCAAGGGCAAGCGGGGAGAGCGTCCGGCGCCACGGCTGTGAAGTGCCGCTGAGAGAGGTGAGGTGAGGGCCCCGGCAGTGCACGGAAGCTGTTCCTGCGGGTACATCTAACACTCACTCCGGGGCGCGGTCGACGGCAGGCGCGGGCCGGTTCGGATGCACGGTGGCCGAGCGGGCCCGTGCCTGCCGCAACTTCCTGCCGTTGTCCCGATGGATGGCCAGGAGCAGGACGCCGGATACTTGGTATGCGTCTGCGACCACCCCGCCCGCCAGATCCTCGTCCCGGACGACGGCCGGGCGAGCCAGGGGTGCTCGCCCCGAAGCTGATCCAGGCCGGGCGCCCGGACGTCTGTCCCGCCTTCCAGACCGGCGAACCGGGAGTCCGCTCCCAGGGAGACAGCCGGGAGTCCGCTCCCAGGAGGGCTGGGGGCAGGTCAGGGTGATTCCTGATGGGCAACGGCGAGTGCTCCCAGCAGAGTTGATGTTGCCGCTAAGGCCCGTACCGCTGCTCTGGAGGAACCTCAATGCGTAAACGTCTCACCCTGACCGCCCTTGCCCTGGCCACCGCTGTCGCCACCGGTGCAGCGACACCCGCTAGCGCCGCCCGGCCGGACCCTGTGCGGCAAGGGCTTGAGACGCTCGTGCACTTGGACCGCGCACCCGGTGCGCTGGCGAGCGTGTCGGACGGCAAGGGGAACTTCCGTACCTATACCGCGGGTGTAGGGGACCGGGACACGCACGCGAAGATGCCCCGGGACGGTCAGGTGCGGATCGGGAGCGTCACCAAAACGTTCACCGCGGTGGTCGTGCTTCAACTGGTCGGCGAGGGCAAGATCAGCCTCGATGAGCCGGTCGACGAGTATCTCCCGGGACTCGTCCGGGGCAAGGGGATCGACGGAGGCCGCATCACGGTGCGCCAGCTCCTGCAGCACACCAGCGGACTGCCCGACTTCGAGGACGACGTCACAGGCGACATCCTGGAGGGCCGCTACCTCTCGCCCCGCGACGCCCTGGACATCGCCCTCAAGCACGAGGCCGTCTTCAAACCCGGCGAGAAATGGTCGTACAGCAACACCAATTACCTGGTGGCCGGCCTGATCGTAGAGAGGGTCACCGGACGGCCTCTCGCTCAGCAGATCGACAAGCGCGTCATCCAGAAGACAGGGCTGCGCCACACCTACTTCCCCGCCCCCGGCGAGACGGCCATCCGGGAACGCCACCCCCAGGGCTACCGCCCGGAGCCCATGGGCGCACCCTCGCGCAACGTCACCGAGATCGACCCCTCTGCGGCCTGGGCGGCAGGCGCGATGGTGTCCACCAACTCCGACCTCAACCGCTTCTTCTCCGCGCTGCTCAAGGGCGACGGCAACCCGCTCCTCAAGAAGGCCCAGCGCAAGCAGATGCGCACCACCGTCCCCATGAAGAAAGGGAACTCCCGCTACACCATGGGACTGGGAATCATGCGGGTCCAGCAGTCGGACAAGTGCGCCTTCTGGGGCCACAGCGGCGGCATCCCCGGCTACGGAACCTGGGCCGCGGCCACCGACGACGGCCGCGCCGCCAGCGCCACGATGACCCTGGAACCGAAGACCGGCGAAGCCGTAGGGCACCTTGAGGAGACCGTGACGGCGACCCTGTGCCGACGCTGAACCAGGTCACCTGGCCCATCCTGTGCACCCCACCGACTCCCACCTGCGTGAGCGATGCGTGAGCGGACGGCGCAACACGGGCCATCCACGGCAGGATCGGTACATGGTCCGCCATGGGTCCGGCTCTCACGGATCACCGCGCCGAGGCGCACCGGACGTCACCCGGGGATCTTCGCGCCGGAGAACTCTTCGTGGAGGAGCCCGGCGAGCGCGGTCAGTTGTGGGATGGCGCGGTCGGTGCGCCAGATCAGGGCCATCCGGGAGGGGTCGTCGAGGCCGTCGATCACGAGGTAGCGCACGTCGCCGCGGGTGATGCGCTCGGACAGGGGGCGGCAGACCAGCATGGCGTGTTCGCCGGCGGCTACGAGTACGAGGCCCTCCTGGACGGTGGTGATTCCTCTCGTGGAGCGGATGGGCGCTCCCGAGGGCGTGGAGTGCGGGGCGTGGGCGGCCGTCCAGTAGTCGGGGGCGTCTCCGGTCGGGCGGAGGAGGTCCAGGCCCGCCAGTTCCTCCGCGTGCACGCGGGCGGCGCCGGCCAGCGGGTGGGAGGAGGCGACGGCCAGGAGGCGGTCCTCCGGGGGGAAGGCGAATCCGACGGTCAGTTCTGCTTCTCTGAGCGGGAGTTCGGCAACTACGGCGTCGAGCCGGCCGTCGAGGACGGCCGAGAACGGCGAGCCCCAGGGGATCTCGCTCAGCGCCATCGTGACCTCGTGGTGGGCACGGAGCCGGCGGAAGGCTTCGGTGACCTCTTCGTAGACGCTGCCGTGGAAGCCGATGCGCAGCTCCTGCAGGGCACCGCGGCCGGCGCGGTCGCGGGCCCGGGCGAGGACCGTGGTCAATGTCTCGTAGGCGGGGCGCACTTCGTCGACGAACTGCGCGCCGAACCGGGTCAGTTCCACACGCCGGCTGGTGCGCTCGACGAGGCGTACGCCGACGCGTCGTTCGAGGCCCGCGACGAGTTGGCTGACACGGCTCTGGGAGCAGCCCAGGCGGGTGGCCGTCCGGCCGAAGTGCAACTCCTCGGCCAGCGTGAGCAGGCACTCGAGCTCCTGGACGTTGACCTGGGCCATCGTGTCCCTTCCGAGTGCCGGTCGATCGATCAGCCTAACTGATCGATCCTTGAGAAGATCGCCGTTGTTCATGGTCCGGCACGCTGTTTGGCTGGCGGCATGAGTTCATTCGCACCGGTCAAGGCCTCCGCCCCGGAATCGGATTCGGTTCGCACCACGCCATGGCAGTGGATGGCGGTCGCCGTGTTGTCCCTGTGCACGTTCGTCGTCGTGACGTCGGAGATGCTGCCGATCGGCGTGCTGACCCCGATGGCCGACGGCCTGGGGATCAGCCCGGGCACGGCGGGGTCCAGCCTGTCGATCACCGGCCTGGTGACCGCCGTCACCGCCCCGGCGGTCCCCCGCGTACTGGGTGCCCTCGACCGGCGCGTGGTGCTGGCCGCGGCGACGGCGGTACTGGCCGTGGGCAACGCCCTGACCGTCGCGGCGGACGGCTTCGGCCTGTTGATCGTCTCGCGGATCATCATCGGGATCGGGATGGGAGCGGTGTGGGGCCTGGCGTCCGCGGTCGCGGCGCGGCTCGTGGCACCCCGCAACGCCACCCTCGCGGTGACCTTCGCCGTGAGCGGGGTCGCGGCGGCCTCGGTCGTCGGCGTTCCGCTGGGCACGCTCGTCGGCAACACCTTCGGCTGGCGTGCCGCGTTCGCGTCGTTGTCCGTCGCCGCGCTGCTCCTCGCCGCCGGGCTGCTGCCGGCACTGCCGCGCCTTCCCCGCCCGGCCGCGCCGACGGGCCCGGACCACCGGGCCGCCGGCCGACCGCTGCTGCGCAACGCCTCGGTGGCCGTCGGGCTGGCACTGATCACATTCCTCGTCACCGCGCACTTCGCCGCCTACACCTATATCCGGCCCGTCCTCGAAGAGCGCACCGGGGTGACGTCCGGGGCCGTCGCCCTGCTCCTGCTCGTCTACGGCCTCTTCGGGCTGATCGGCAACTTCGCCGCCGGTGCCCTGGCAGCACGCCGCGCGCGGCTCACGGTCCTCGGCCTGGCGGCCGGCATCGGCACGTCCATCGTGCTGCTCGCGCTCTTCGGCACCGTCGCCGGTGTCACCGGCGTCGGCATGGCCCTGTGGGGTCTGGCCTACGGCGGGCTGTCGGTGGCCGGCCAGATCTGGATGACGCGGTCCGCGCCGCACCGCGCCGAACACGTCACCGGGCTCTACGTCGGTGTCTTCACCGCCGCCATCGCCCTCGGCGCCTTCCTCGGCGGCACCGTCGTGGAGACGGCCGGGGTCACCCCCCTGCTGTGGAGCGCCGCCGCGCTCACGGCCGTGTCCGTCGCCGTCGGGGTGCTCGGCCCCGGCCCGAAATCCTGACCGGTGTGTCGTCGATTACCGCCGGGCGTCCGCCTTCGCGCAGGATGGCCGTATGACCGAGATCCACACCCCCCCGCCTCCTCCTCCGGCGCTGGCACGACGACGACATCGCCTTCATGGCGGAGATCAACGCGGACCCCCGGGTCATGCGCCTGGTCGACGACGGCTCGACGCGCGACCTGGACGCCACCGCCGAGGACGTCGAGCGGTGGGAGGAGGAGTGGGACGAGGAGGGCTTCGGCCTCTTCGCCGTGGAACTGCTGGGCTCGGGTGAGCTGATCGGGTTCACGGGGCTGTACGTGCCCGACTTCCTGCCGGAGGTGCTGCCCGCCGTGGCGATCAGCTGGCGGCTGGGATCGCAGTTCTGGGGGCAGGGGTACGCGTCCGAGGCGGCCCAGGCGACGCTGGAGTTCGCCCTCCAGGACCGCGGGCTCGACCGTGTGATCAGCATCAGCCGGCTGGGCGACACGGCCTCGGCGAACATCGCCGACAAGCTCGGCATGGAGCAGGAGCGGGAGACGACGCACCCGGTGCATGGATTCCCGCTGGTCGTGCACAGCATCGACCTCACCGAGTTCGAGGCCTGACCGAAGAGCCTCGGCGACGTCCACAAGGCCACCGCTCCCAGGGCACACATCGCGCGCCGGGGTGTGTCCGAGTGCGTCGGTGACGGCCGTCAGCACTCCCGAACCGGGATGCACCGGGGGGTGGACCCGGCATCTCGCCCGGGTAGCCCCAAGGAGGGGCGAGGGCGGCGAAGGCGGTGCCGCCCGCGAGGTCACGCCCGAGGCCGGGCGGTGCCCGGAGGGAGGCTCCCGTGGCCGCACTGGACACGATCACCCAGTATGTCGCCGCTGTCATCGCCGTGTTCACGGGCGTCTACAACATCTCGCTCCTCGCCCTGGGCGTCGTCCTCGCCCGCCGCACCGACGGTTCCCTGCGCGGGCAGCTGAGGCTGACGCACGAGCGGCCCGTCGCGCTCCCCGCCGGCTGGACCGTCTTCGTCCTCGTTCCCTGCCTGAACGAGGAGCGCGTCATCGCCAACACGCTGCGCTGCCTGTTCGACGGACAACCGGGCGTACGCGTCGTCGTCGTCGACGACGGCAGTGACGACGCCACCTCCCGCATCGTGCGCTCCGTCGGCGGTGACCGCGTCACCCTCGTCCGCAGGGCGCCGCCCGCCGCCCGGCAGGGCAAGGGCGCCGCCTCAACACCGGGCTGCGCACGGTGCGCGAGCGCGCGGGGGAAGAGCACCTGGACACGGGGCGGGTACTGGTCTGCGTGCTGGACGCCGACGGCCGGATGACCCCGGGCGCCGCGAGCCGGGTGACGCGGCGGTTCGCGGACCCGGCGGTGGGCGGGGCCCAACTGGTGGTGCGCATCCGCGGCAGACATCGCTGGGCACTGCGGTTGCAGGATCTCGAGTTCTGGGCCCTGAGCGCGCTCACCCAGTTCGGCCGGATCGCCACCGGCACGGTGAGCATGGGCGCAACGGCCAGTTCAGCCGGCTCTCCGCCCTCGACAGCATCGGGCCGCGCCCCTGGTCGGACTCCCTGACCGAGGATCTCGACCTGGGCATCAGCCTCGCGGCCCGGGGCTGGACGGTCACCTCCACCACCGCCGCCTTCGTCTCCCAGCAGGGACTGACCGGCCCGCGCCGCCTGCATGCGTCAGCGCACCCGCTGGTACCACGGCCACATGAGCGCCGTCGGACGTCTGCGGAACTCTGGGCCCGGCCCGCCGTCGGCCTCCGGGGGCCGCGTCGAGCTCACGGCTACCTGCTCGTCCCGTACTGGT
>NZ_BAAAXZ010000052.1:0-18582 GCF_039535865.1 Streptomyces thioluteus | reverse complement strand
CTTCGAGAATGCTGTAGGCCGAGTAGTCGATGGCCCCCGCGACACAGGATGTTCACGCTGCCCTGGTTGCCGGGGGCTGTGGCCGCGTACTTGCCCAGGTTGACGCTGGGCGGGCAGGCCCGCCTTCTTGGCCTTGTGTGGCGCCGGCCTTGCCGTACGGGGACAGGGCGTCCATGTCTCGCCTCGACGTCACCGAGCGGTGTGCGGCGCTGCGCTCCTGCGACGGGGATCGCGCCCAGGGCGAACGGGCGCGGCTTCGCGGGGTGGGACGGCGCGGCGGCGTGCTCGCCTGGGAGGCGCCCGCGGTGGCGGCACCGATCGCGGCGGCTACGGAAACCGCGATGACGACGCGCGTCGCGCCGCTGAGGCTCTTCGACTTGCTCATGGGTGTTCCCCCTTGGGATGGAGCATGGAGTGTCAGGACCTGACATTCCCCTCGGTCGAGCCGGCCGAGGTGCGTCGGCACGGCTGACGTGAGGTGACGGGCGTCTCGGGTGCGCGGAGCGCAGGCAGGCGCCCAAGATCGACCAAATCGGCTTTTGTGTCGAACATGTGACCGATTGTCAGGCGAAATCTAGCCTGCTGTGCGCTCCCGATCAAGTTCAAGTGAGCGCGGTCACAGCGGGGGTTGGGCGGATCGGAGGGAGGTCGCAGCCGTTCGGTCGTGCGGGGTCCCCGGCGCGGTTCGGCGCCGTCTTCCCTCTCCCGGCTCGTGCGGGATCCCGTTCCCGCAGGGGTGACGCCGTGGGGTGGTGGATCAGTTCCAGGTTCCTCGCAGGAGGATTGGTCGTGTGCGGAAGCCTGCGGCTATTGCAGGGGTTTCAGCCCTGGTTTCTGCGAGTCGAACCGGCGCTCCCGTTCAGGTGAAGCAGTTCGGCCCGCATGCGGTCGATGGCGCGCAGGACTTCGGCGCGGTTCTTCGACCGTTTCACCCACGCCGGCAGGCGGGCGAGGAGTGTCATCTTTCTCCCCGGCTCGTACCAGGGGGCCCGTTCCCGCAGGGGTGCTGCGACGAACTGGCGGATCAGCATCAGATGTTCCGGGTTGTACGCCCAGAGGCGGCCGTGTCGGGTTTCTGTCTGCAGGTGCAGCGGGAGCTGGAAATACGGGTCCGTGGGCGGGCCGTAGCGGAAGACCGGTGAGGATTCCCGGGCGTAGCGGGAGAGGCCGCAGCCGGGGCAGACCAGTTTTGAGTCGGCGACGCGGGCGGCCGCCGGGCACCTCGGGCAGCGGACGAGGATCGTGTCGGTGAAATGGTCCCGGGAATGGCCGGGGTCGTGGAAGCGGGCCGGGGGGTTCATGCGCAGGGGGAGATGACGGCGTACAGGTCGTCGACGCGCCTCGGGGTTTCGCTCGGCCAGGACGGTCACTCCGGACGAGGGCCGGCGGTACTCGCGTATGTCGTCGTCGGACGTCCGCAAAGGGCCGGTCAGGGGCGTTCCGCGCCGTTCCAGGATGCGGTGCAGCTTGGCGAAGTCCGTGCGGCGGGCGAAGCGGCCGTAGCGCTGCCGGAGCGTCCCGTTGACCAGGGACCCGCCCCAGTGCGAGAAGGCGGTGCACGTGGAGGCTGAAGTGGTGGCCCTCCCACGGATGGTCGGGGAACGCCAGGGAGTGCGGTGTCAACTGCGGTTCCTTGAACAGGTTCGGAAGACCGGATTTTACGTCATGCGGGTGGGTGACCGTTCTCTCGGTCAATTCCGAATGGGATGCGGACGGGGTCCGTTGAGGAGAAACGGTTGTGGGGCGGCATCAGGCCATGGTCATGGGGTGGTGAGGGGGCGGTGGGGCCGGAGCTCCGGGTACGGGGGCGCGGGTTCGGCGGATCAGCGGTGCGGACGGCTCCGGGCTCGTTTCCGCTGTTGATATTCCGGCGGCCGGAATTGCCCGGATGCCCGTGGTCCGGGCCCGCCGTACGTTCGCCGGGCAAGGCATCGCAATCGCAAGCTCACCGCGCATGCAGAGAGGAACACTTCACATGGCCCAGCCGACTCCGGAGCAGTGGCAGCAGTTCCAGCAATGGCAGGCGTTCCAGCAGTGGCAGCAGGCGCAGGCCCAGCAGCAGCCGTGGCAGCAGCCGGTCCAGCAGCAGACGCTGCCGCCGTGGCAGCAGCAGCAGACGCAGCCGTGGCAGCAGCCGCACGTCGAGGTCGTGCACAAGGAGAACGTGCACCTGACCGCGTCGACCGTGCGCGCCGGCATCATCGGCATGGCGCAGGCGCAGATGCGGGCGACGCTCACCGACCTCAAACGGTCAGGGCATCGCGGGTGAGCGGATCACGTTCGTCGTCTCCAGCACGCGGCAGGAGTTCGGCAGCGCGACGACCAACGACCAGGGCGAGGCGGTGCTCGACTCCGGCGCGAACATCTCGGACCCGCAGATCTGGGTCTCGGCGGGGAGCAGCGGCTTCACGGCCCTTTACGGCGGCAACGAGAAGTACAAGTCGCAGGAGGCGAGGGGGAAGTTCCAGATCGCCATCTGAGGCGGCGGACAGCACGGGAAATCGCGGCGGTGCCCCCAGGCGCAGGGGGGCACCGCCGTCCTGGAATCACCGGTTTCATGGCGTGTTGTCGTGGGAGTGAGATCCGCCGGAATACCCGTCCCCCTCTCCGTCCTCGACCGCTCCCGCACCCGCCGCGGGCACGACCCCGGCGAGGCGCTGCGCGACACCGTCGCGTTCGCGCGGGAGGCGCAGGCGCTCGGGTACCACCGGTTCTGGGTGTCGGAGCACCACAGTGTGCCGGGGGGTCGCCGGGTCCGCGCCGACCGTCCTGGCGGCGGCGGTCGCGGGGCGCGACCTCGCGGATCCGCGTCGGCACGGGCGGGTCATGCTGCCCAACCACCGGACGATGGTCGTCGCCGAGCAGTTCGGCGTGCTGGAGTCGCTGTTCCCGGGGCGCATCGACATGGGGCTGGGGCGGTCCGTGGGGTTCACGGACGGGATCCGGCGGGCGCTCGGGGCGGAGAAGGGCGCCATGGACGGCTTCGCGGAGCGGCTCGCCGAGCTGGGGGAGTGGTTCGCGGGCGGGGCGTCCGCGTACCCGCAGGTGCACGCGCGGCCCGCCGAGGGCCTGCGGGTGCCCGTGTTCATCCTGGCCAATGACGCCGGCGCGGACATCGCGGCGGAGGCGGGCGCCGCGCTGGTGATCGGCGGGCTGCACGGGACGGACGCGACCGTCGCCGCGATCGAGCGCTACCGGAAGGGGTTCCGGGCCTCGGCGGCGCGCCCCGAGCCGTACGTCGTCCTCGCGGGGAACGTCGCCGTCGCCGCGACGGCGGAGGAGGCGGCCCGGCTGCTCGTCCCCGAGGCGTGGGCCATGGCGTACTCCCGTACGCGCGGCGTCTTCCCGCCCCTCGCCCCGGCCGAGGAGGTCGCGGCCCTGGCGATGACGGACCGCGAACGCGAGCACTACGGGGCGGCGCTGCGCGGGCACGTCCACGGCACGGAGGACGAGGTCGCGGCGGAACTGGCCGCGCTGGTGGAGCGGACGGGGGCGGACGAGCTGCTCGTCACCACCAACTCGTACGACAGGGAAGCCCTGTTGGACTCGTACGCGCGGCTGGCCCGGCTGGCGGGCCTTCCCGCCGCCCCCTGACGGCTCCCGTCAGAACCAGCTGCCGTCGCCGTCGGAGTCGACGTACTCGTTGTGCACCTCGGTGATGTTGACGACCTGCTGCGGCTCGTCGTCGTCCAGCGCCTCGTTGATCAGCGCGCCGCCGATGAGGCCCGCGGCGCCGGCGGCCGCGACGCCGCCCCAGCCGGGGCCGGAACGCTGCTGCGGGTAGCCCTGGGGCGCGTACCCCTGCTGCGGCGGGGCGGCGTAGCCCTGCTGAGGCGCGTACCCCTGCTGCGGCGCATAGCCCTGCTGGGCGTAGCCCGCCGCCTGCTGCTGCGTGGTCGCCCAGCGCTGGGCGCACGCGACGCAGCTCATGACGCTCCGGGGGACGCCCCACTGCGGCGCCCACATGACGTTCTGCGTACCGGGGCCGTGCGAGGGGTCAAAGAAACAGTTCAACGCGCTCTCCAAACAAACGCTCTGCGCTGTGGGCAGGTGGGGAGCACCGTCTGCTCCCCACCCGCTCAAGACGCCATTCCGGAGACGGAGGTTCCGTCAGAGCGCCGCGGCCGCCGGCTTGACGAGGTCGCGGACCGTGCGGGACTTCACGTACTCGCCGATGGCCGTCATCTCCCACTCGCCCGAGAACTGGCGGACGAACTTGCACATCAGGACACCCGTCTTGGGCTCCGCGCCGGTGAGGTCGAAGCGCACCAGCTCCTCGCCGGTCTGTCCGTCCATCAGACGGCAGTAGGCCTTGGCGACCTGGGTGAACTTCTGGCCGTTGAACGAGCTCACGGTGAAGACCAGGCCCGTGACCTCGGGCGGGAGGCCGCCCAGGTGGACGGTGATGGTCTCGTCGTCGCCGGAACCGGCGCCCGTGAGGTTGTCGCCGGAGTGCTGGACCGCGCCGCCCAGGATCATCAGCTTGCCGAAGTAGCAGGCGTCGATGAGGTTGCGCTGGGGGCCGTAGGCGATGACCGACGCGTCGAGGTCGATGGCGCGGCTGCCGTAAGCGGGCTCCCAGCCGAGGCCCATGCGGACCGACTGCGTCAGGGGTCTGCCGCCCTTGACGAGGGAGACGGTCTGATTCTTCTGGAGGCTGACGCGGCCCTTGTCCAGGTTGATCTTGCCCGGTGCGGGCGCGGGCCCGCTGG
Organism: Streptomyces thioluteus; assembly: GCF_039535865.1. Classification (NCBI taxonomy): domain Bacteria; kingdom Bacillati; phylum Actinomycetota; class Actinomycetes; order Kitasatosporales; family Streptomycetaceae; genus Streptomyces; species Streptomyces thioluteus. The sequence goes on along the minus strand of NZ_BAAAXZ010000052.1, from coordinate 13,870 downwards.
GCGCGGGGCCCGGCGCGGCGGGGGCGACACCGGGGGCGGCCGGTGCGGGCGGGATGGGGGCGCCGAAGGAAGGAGCCGACGGGGTCGGTGCGCCGAACGACGGGGCGGGGGTGGGCGGGACCGGGGGAGCGGCCGGCGGGGCCGGAGGAACCGGCGGCGCGGCGGCCGGGGCCGGCTCCTCCACGCTCACGCCGAAGTCCGTCGCGATGCCCGCCAGCCCGTTCGCGTACCCCTGGCCCACCGCACGGACCTTCCACGCGCCGTTGCGGCGGTAGACCTCGACGACGACCAGCGCCGTCTCCGTCGCCAGCCGGGGCGGGGTGAAGGTGGCCAGCGGGGCGCCCGTGTCCGCGTCGCGGACGGTCGCGGTCGGCTCGGTGCCCGCGAAGGTCGTGCCCGGGGCGTCCAGGCTCGCCGTGACGACGATCTTCTCGATGCCGGCGGGGACGGCGGCGGTGTCCACCGCGATCGCGTCGGGCGTGCCGGCGGCGCCGGCCCGGTGGGTCACGCCGGGGCCGGCCGGCTGGTTGTAGAAGACGAAGTCGTCGTCCGAGCGCACCTTGCCGTCGGCGGTGAGCAGCAGGCCCGAGACGTCGAGCCGCACCGGAGCGGCGACGTCCACCGTCACGCGGGCGACGGAGAGAGGGATGTTCGAGCCAGGGGTCATAGCGGTCATGATCCATTGAACGTGCGGACGGGCTTTGCGGTTCCATGACCCCGGGGACGGAGTCGCCACGGAATCACCCGGGCGAGACGAAGCCCGTCTCGTACGCCGCCACCACCGCCTGTGTGCGGTCCCGCACGCCGAGCTTGGCCAGTACCCCGGCCACGTACGTCTTGACCGTCGCCGCGCCCAGGAACAGCCGCTCGGCGATCTCCGCGTTCGACAGGCCGCCGCCATCAGCCGCAGCACCTCCGCCTCGCGCTCGGACAGCCGCTCGCGCAGCCGGCGGGCGGTGTCCTCGGCGGCGCGGTCGTCCGGCGTACGCGGCGGCCAGGGAGCGTACGGCCGCCGGGAAGAGCAGCGAGTCGCTGCGGGCCACCAGCCGGACGGCTTGGACGAGTTCGTCCGCTCCCGCCCGCTTGAGGAGGAATCCGGACGCGCCCGCGCGCGGAGCGCCTCGTAGACGTAGGAGTCGTTCTCGAAGGTGGTGACGACCAGGACGCGCGGCGGCTCGTCCATCGTCGCGAGGATCTGCTCGGTGGCGCGGATAGCCGTCCACCTCGGGCATCCGCACGTCCATCAGCACCACGTCGGGACGGAGTTCGCGGGTGACGGACAGCGCCTCGGCGCCGGTCGCGGCCTGGCCGACGACCTCCAGATCGGGTTCGGCGCCGAGGATGGCGCAGAGCGCGGTGCGCACCATCCGCTCGTCGTCGGCGACGACGAGCCGCAGCGGGGCGGCGGCCGTGGTGGTGGTCATCGGACGGTGCCCCCGATCGGCAGGCGTACGGACAGCCGCCACACCGCCGTCGCGTCGGCCGCAGTCGCTGCTGCCGCGCAGCAGCCGGGCCCGTTCGGCTATGCCGGTCAGCCCGCGGCCGCCGCCCTCCCGGGGCGGGCCGCCGCCGGGGGGCGCTGTCCATGGCGACGGGGTTCTCCACGGTGACCTCCAGGGTCGTGTCGTCGCCGGTGATGCGCAGCGCGACGGGGACGGGCCCGGCGTGGCGCAGGGCGTTGGTGAGACCTTCCTGCACGATCCGGTACGCCTCGCGGGAGACGACGGGCGGGATCCCGGTGAGGTCCGGCGGCGCGGTCAGGGTGACGGCGACGCCCGCCGCGCGGGTGCGGTCCAGCAGGGCGTCGAGCCGGTCGAGGGTGGGGGCGGGCGCGGCGGAGGCCGGGCCGTCCCTCGCGCAACAGGCCCAGTACGGTGTCGAGTTCGCCGACCGCCGTGCGGGTGGTCTCCTCGATCGCGGCGAGCGCCTCCCTCGCGAAGCCGGGGTCGGCGTCGAGGACCTTGCGCGCCGCCCCGGCCTGGAGCAGCACCGCGCTCAGCGCGTGCCCGACGGAGTCGTGCAGTTCACGGGCGAGCCGGTTGCGGACGGCCAGCCGGCGGGCCCTCTCCTCGGCGGCCCGGAGCCGGTCGGCGGGGGAGGGGCCGAGGAGCACGGGTGCGCAGCGGGCCAGAGCGGCGCCGGCGGCCCACGAGGTGACGACCGGCAGGGCGAGCAGGGCCAGTCCGGCCAGCGGCGTCGCCACCGGCAGCCACGGCCCGTCGAAGGCCCGGAACCAGGGGAGGCGGCCGGGGGCGTTCCGGTCCAGGAAGGGCAGGGCCATGAGGCCCGCCGCCGCGGGCGGGGCCGTCAGCGACATGCCGCTGACGATGCCGCCCGCCCCCACGTGCAGGGTGAAGTACAGCGCCGGACGGGCCCGTTCCGCCCAGGTCCGGGCGGGGCCGGTGGCGAGTTCGGCGTCTCCCGGGCCGCACAGCGCCTGCGCCATGGCGGTCTCCAACGGCCGCATCAGCGGGAAGAGCAGCGCCGAGAGGGCGGCGAGGGGGAGCGCGACGGCGAGCGTCAGGAACTGTGTGGCGGGTGAGACGAAGGGGGTGGACGCGTTGCCCGTGACGAGCGGCAGGAGGACGTTCGCCAGCAGGAAGTACGGCATGAGCAGCGCGCCGCCGATCAGCAGGTGCACCCAGCGCAGCCGCGCGCGGAGGCCCAGTACGGCGTGCGGACGGAAGAGCGCGCCGAGTGTCACGGCGCGGTGCGGGCGTGCGCGGTGCGCGGCGAAGGGCGGCCGCAGGGTCCGTCTTCCGGTGCGCCGATCGCCGCGCCGGTTGCTGCGCCGATCGACGCTCCGGTCGCTTCGTTGATCACCGGGACAGGGTAGGTGACGGGCCCGCCGTGGGCGATGCTGGTCATGAGGGCCAGTCTGGCCGGAGCGTCCGCCGGGCGGGTCGGCCCGGACGGCCGGCCGCCTCCGCCGTGCGGCGGAGACGGCCGGTCCCCAGGTCGTACGAGGTTGATCCAGTGGTGTGTTCAGGAAGTACGCGGTGCGGGTGCGGGACCGGCGGCCGCGGTCGTGCCGGTCCGCGTGGTCGTCGCTCCGGCGGCCCCCGTACGGGACGCCCCGGGTGCCCGGGGCGGGAGCCCGCCCGGCGTGGTTGTCGTCGCGGCGGCTCCCACGCGGGACGGACGCCCGGCCGTGGAAGCCGACGGACGCCCGGCCGTGGAAGCCGGAGTGCTCGTCGAAGCCGGAGCGCTCGTGGAAACCGGAGCGTCCGTCGAAGCCGGAGCGCCCGCCGAGGCCGGCGCGCCCGTCGTCCCGGCGGCCCGCGCGCGGAGCGCGTGCCTGCTCCCGGAAGCCCGCGTGTTCGTCATTCCCCCGACGGTGACACCGCCCGTACCGGCACGGTGTCGCCGATGTCATCTTGTGCGGCATACGGCCATGTTCTTCCGCTGTGCCACGGAGCACGTCGTCCGCACGGGCGGAACGTCTCCTGCGCCGGGCCCATTCGTGTCTCGTGCTTCCGCAAGAGACACGGCAGAACCTCTCGGCCTCCGGGAGGAGAGCGGCGGGCCCGATGTGTCAACCCCCGGGCGCACAGCGGCCGGTGGCGTCCGCCGGGCGGGGCTGGACGGGCCCGGCGGCATGCTCCACTTTCAACCACACACCCGCTTTCCACCCCACCCGCCATCGACCCCCCACCCGCCATCGACCCCACACCCGCTGTCGGTCCCACACCAGCTGCCGATGGCACACCCGCCGCCGACCACACCGCCGTCGACGGCACACCCGCATCTTCCGCGCGCGAGGAGGTCACATGAACGATCTGTGCGGCACCCGGAGCGGCGACCCCGCCGCCCTCGACTCCATATTGCGCATCGCCCTCGGCTTCCAGGCCTCCCAGGTCCTGTTCGCCGCCACCCGCTTCGGGCTCTTCACGGAGCTGGCCCGAGGGCCCCTGACCGGTGAGGAACTGCGCCTGCGGCTCGGTCTCCACCCGCGCTCCGTCCGGGACTTCCTCGACACCCTCGTCGCGCTCGGCCTGCTGGAGCGCGAGAGCGGCCCCGACGGCCGGTACGCCAACACCCCCGCCACCGCCCGCTACCTGGACCGCAACAAGACCACCTATCTGGGTGGTGCGCTGGAGCTGTACGACAACCGGCTGTACGGCTTCTGGGGCAGCCTCGCCGACGGACTGCGCACCGGGAAGCCACAGAACGAGATCAAGGACGGCGGCGACCTCTTCTCCGCCCTCTACAAGGACCCCGAGCGCCTCTCCTGTTTCCAGCAGGCCATGACCGGCCTCACCATGCGCTCCGCGGACGCCCTCGCCGAGGCCGTGGACTGGACCGCCCACCGCACCGTCGCCGACATCGGCTGCGCCGAGGGCGCGTTGCTCAGCCACCTCCTGCACCGCCACCCGCACCTGCAGGGCACCGGCTTCGACCTGGAGGTCGTGCGCGGGAACTTCGAGCGCAACCGGGAGCGCCGCGGCCCCGTGGAGCGGCTCTCGTTCACCGCCGGGGACTTCTTCACCGACCCGCTGCCGCGCGCCGACGTCCTGCTCTTCGGGCACGTACTGCACGACTGGGACCTGGACGCCAAACGGATGCTGCTGCGCAAGGCGTACGAGGCGCTGCCGGAGGGCGGGCTCGTCGTCGTCCATGAGAGCTTCATCGACGACGACCGGAGGGAGAATCTCACCGGGCTGCTCAGCAGCCTCAACATGCTCATCGAGACCACCGGTGGCTTCGACTGCACCACCGCCGACTGCCGGGGCTGGCTGAAGGAGGCCGGATTCCGCGAGAGCCGGGCGCGGCGCCTGGCGGGCGCGGAGTCCATGGTCGTCGGCCGCAAGTGAGCGTGTCGGGGACGGGACGCGATGGACGGGAGAGGACATTGACGCACGACGGCGATGGAACGGTGCTGCACATCAAGGGACGGGTGCTGACCGGCCCGGACCCCGACGACGGGGTGCGCGACGAGATGTGGGTCGTCGGCGGGCGGATCACCTTCGACCGCCCCGCGGGGGTACGGGACGTCACCACGGTCGAGGGCTGGGCGCTGCCCGGCCTGGTGGACGCCCACTGCCACGTGGGGCTCGACGCCCATGGCCCGGTCGACCCGGCCGTCAGCGAGAAACAGGCCCTGACCGAACGGGAGGCGGGCGCGCTGCTGTTGCGCGACGCGGGCTCCCCCTCCGACACCCGCTGGATCGACGACCGCGAGGACCTGCCGCGCATCGTCCGGGCGGGCCGCCACATCGCCCGGACGAAGCGTTACATCCGCAACTACGCGCACGAGATCGAGCCCGAGGACCTGGTCGCGTACGTACGGCAGGAGGCGCTGCGGGGCGACGGCTGGGTCAAGCTCGTCGGCGACTGGATCGACCGCGAGACGGGCGACCTGTCCGCCTGCTGGCCGCGCGGCGCGGTCGAGGCGGCCATCGCCGAGGCGCACCGGCTCGGGGCCCGGGTGACCGCGCACTGCTTCGCGGAGGAGTCGCTGGCGCCGCTGGTCGAGGCGGGCATCGACTGCGTCGAGCACGCGACCGGGCTCACCGAGGAGACGATCCCGCTGTTCGCCGAGCGCGGGGTCGCGATCGTGCCGACGCTCGTCAACATCGCGACGTTCCCGCGGCTCGCGGAGGGCGGCGAGAAGAAGTTCCCGCGCTGGGCGGACCACATGCGGCGGCTCCACGAGCGCCGCTACGCGACGGTGGGCGCGGCGCACGACGCCGGGATCCCCATCTACGTCGGGACGGACGCGGGCGGTTCGCTCGCCCACGGACTGGTGGCCCAGGAGGTCGCCGAACTCGTCAGGGCCGGGCTGCCGGCCATGACCGCGCTCGGCGCCGCGTCGTGGGGGGCGCGGGAGTGGCTGGGCCGGCCGGGGCTGGAGGAGGGCGCTTCGGCGGATCTGGTCGTGTACGGGGCGGATCCGAGGTCGGACGTACGGGTGTTGGCGGCGCCGGAGCGGGTGATCCTGCGGGGGAGAGTGGTCGGCTGAGGCGGCGGGCCGCCCGTCCTCGCGCGCGGCGGGGACGCCGGCCCGTCATCCCTCCAGCGCCTGTTCCAGGGCCTGGGCGAAGCGGTCCGTCGTCGCGCGGTCCCGGACCGCCAGCCGCAGATAGTCCGGGCCCAGGCCCGGGAACGTGTCGCCCCGGCGGACCGCGAAGCCCAGCCCGCGCAGCCGGGACCGCGCGGCGGGTCGCGTCCGGCACCCGGATCAGCACGAACGGCCCGGACGCCGGGGAACACACCGTCACCGACGGGAACTTGGCCAGCCGGTACTCCAGGTGCGCCCGGTCGGCGGCGATCCGGTGCGCCGCGTGCGCGGCCTCGGCGAGCGCCGGGGCCGCGCTGCACGCCTCCGCGGCGACGAGCGCCGGCGAGGACACCGGCCACAGCGGCTGCGCCCGCTCCAGCCGGGATATCCGGCCCGGCGACGCCAGGACGTACCCGACGCGCAGCCCCGCCAGCCCCCAGGTCTTGGTGAGGCTGCGCAGGACGACCAGGCCCGGCAGGTCCGTGCGCGAGGCGAGGGACTCGCCCTCGCCCGGGACCGCGTCCATGAACGCCTCGTCCACGACGAGGGTGCGGCCCGGGCGGGCGAGGCGGGCCAGGGCGGTGGCCGGGTGCAGCACGGAGGTCGGGTTCGTCGGGTTGCCGACGACGACGAAGTCGGCGTCGCCGGGCACGGCGCGCGGGTCGAGCCGGAAACCGTCCTCCGCACTGAGCACCACGCGCCCGACCTCGTGCCCCGCGTCCCGCAGGGCCGCCTCCGGCTCGGTGAACTGCGGGTGCACAACGACCGGCCGCTTCGCCTCCAGCGTCCGCGCCAGCAGCACGAACGCCTCCGCGGCGCCGGCGGTCAGCAGGACGCGCTCCTCCGGCAGCCCGTGCCGCAGGGCGACCGCCCGGCGGGCGGCGCGGCCGTCCGGGTAGGCGGCGAGGTCGTCCACCGAGGCGGCGATGCGCTCGCGCAGCCACTGCGGCGGGGTGCCCGATCGGACGTTGACCGCCAGATCCGTCAACGCCGCGCCCATACCGCGCACTTCCGCGTCCCCGTGGTGGCGGAGATCGGGCTCGGGGGATATGTGCTGAGGCATGGTGGGCGACGGCTTTCTGGTTCGCGGTCCTGAGAAGGAGACGTTACCTGGGCCGGCGGGAGGCGCGTGCTCCGGTCTCCCCGGAGACCGCCGCCCGCCCGGGGCGCGGGCGGCGCCGTGCGCCCCGGGGACGCGTCCGTGCGCCTCCGCGGGAGGGTCCGGTCACCTCGTGGCGCGGGGTCCGGTCTTCGCGGACTCGTCGAAGAACCTGACGATCCGCGGAAGAGCCTGCTTCACCGATCCGTTGTGGTCGTAGTCGCCCACGTCGGTCAGCCGGTGTGCGGCGCCGTTCTCCGCCAACTGGTTCGCGCAGTAGCCCGCGTGGGAGAAGTCGACGTCCTTGTCGCCCCGGCCGTGGAAGATCTCCACCGGCACGTCCGGATGCCAGTTGCAGGTGTTGTCCAGGGGGCGCAGCTTGTCCTTCAGGACGCCGCCGGGTTTACGGACCTTGTTCAGGAAGTCCTCGGTGAACAGGTCCTTGGAGGCCGCCGGGAGTGCGGCGGCGATCTGTTCGGTGCTGTGATAGCCGTCGAAGAGGCCCTCCACCTTCTGGTCGTAGGGGGCGCGGAAGACATCACCGGGTGACTTGTAGAGGCCGTACGTCTTGTTCCAGGCGGTGGCGAAGTAGGCGAGGTAGAGACCGGATTTGACGATCCTGTCGTCGGCCGCGGCGGTCTCGAAGGCCGAGAGGTCGAAGGGGCCGCTGACCGGGGCGAGTGCCCCCGGCCGGAAGTAGCGGTCGGCATCCTCCTGCTGAAGCGCCCGGCCCACCAGCATGGTCGCGGGCCCACCCTGCGAGAACCCGCTGACCTGGACCTTCCGCTCCAGCTCCCGGCCGTTCCGGTGGGCGAGGGTACGGGCCGCGCGCAGCCCGTCCACCGAGGCCGCGACCGTGGCCCGCGGGTCCCCGTAGGGGTGGAAACCCTCGCCCGAGCCGAGGCCCACGTAGTCGGGGGCCGAAACGGCCCGCCCGGTCGAGGCGAACAGCAGCGCGGCGAGCCGGTCGTCCGACTTCGGATTCTCCGAGGCGACGTCCTTGCGGTAGACGGTGGTGCCGTGCAGCCAGGAGACGGCGGACAGACGACGCGCCTTGTTCCTGGGCAGAACGACGAGCTGACTCGCAGTCGTGGGGGCGCCCGCGCTGTTCGTGGTGCGGTAGGCGACCCGGTAGGCGGTCACGCCAAAACGGACCTGGGACGAGTCGATCTCCCCCCGGAGCTCTCCGGCCACCTCCTCCGGCGTCAGGTCCGCCACTTGCTCGACGGAGACGACGGCCCCGCCCTGTGCCTGCCGACTGTGGACGCCGGCCGCCGAGGCCGGAGCGGCCAGGGCGGACACGCTGCCGAGAAGGGCCGCACCGGCCAGGATTCCGGCCTGTGTTCGTTGTGAAGTCATGGAGGGAGCTTGTCCGTTGGCGACACCGCCGGGACATGGAGCGATCACCCGGACCCTGAGGGGGAAACCCCCTCAGGGTCCCCCTAGGGGGCCTGGGCCAGTGCCGCGCCGGGGATCGATTTGCTGCTTTCGCCCCTCTTGTCCTTGCCGTAAGAACGCCGCGCGCCCCGAATCACAAGATTGGCAGGGCCTACCGATTCCTCGCGCGCGTGGGATATCCCTGGAACGAAGGCCCTGGTCAGGGCTGTTTCCCGGAAGGAGCCCGCCGTGGACGACTGGTACGTGGACGACCGCTGCACGAACTGCGACTCCGCCCGGCAGCTCGCGCCCGGGCTGATCGGTGAAGTCGGCGGGAAGTCGAAGATCCTGCGGATGCCGCGCGACGAAGCCGAGGCGCGCCAGTTGCACGCCGCCGTCTTCGCCTGCCACACCCGTTCCATCCGCCCCGCGTCCGGGTCGGTGAGCCAGGAGCTCGACCCGTTCCCCATGGCTCTGGACGACGGTGTACTGATCTGTGGCCACAACTCGACGCACACCGCTGCGGCCAACTCCTATCTGCTCCTACGGCCGTCCGGCACGCGCATGATGATCGACACCCCACGCTGGAGCCGTGCGCTGGCCGAGCGGTACGCGGCGTCGGGCCCCGTCACTGATGTGCTGCTCACGCACCGGGACCATGCCGCACACGGCCGCCGCTACGCCGACCACTTCGGCGCCCGGCTCTGGATCCACGAGGGCGACCTCGACGCCGCGCCGGACGCGGACCGGGTGATCCGAGGGCTCGAACCCGTGGAAGTCGGCGAAGGGGTCACGGTCCATCCCCTCCCCGGACACACCCGGGGCAGCGTGCTCTACCTCGCGGACGACCGGTACTGCTTCAGCGGCGACAGCTTCTACTGGTCGCGGACGACCGGTGATCTGGAGATCGCCGAGAGCGTGACCTTCCACTCCGTGGAGGAGTTGGCCCGCTCCCTCGCCAGGACGGCCGGGCGACTGCGGTTCGAGTGGGTCCTGCCGGGGCACGGGGGCCGACAGCGCCTCGCCGCCGACGAGATGTCCCGGCGCTTGCGGGCGTTGGCCGGACGCACGCGGCTGCTGCGTCCCCGGCCCGTCGACTTCTCCGCCGTCCGCTGGTGATCCCGCGGCTCCCGCTCATCGCGGGACCACCCGTGCGCCGGTCAGTTGAACATGGCGGCGAACATGCCCGGTTCGTACGAGCCTCCCCGCTGGTGCACGATCACGGCCAGCCGGTTGGCCGCGTTGATCAGGGCGACCAGTGCGACCAGTGACGCGACCTGGTCGTCGTCGTAGTGCTCGCGCACCCGGGCCCAGGTCTCGTCGGACACGCCCCTCGTGGGCGTCCGCGAGTCGCGTCCCTTCCTCGGCCAGTGCCAGGGCGGCCCGCTCGGCCTCGGTGAACACGGTGGATTCACGCCAGACGGCGACCAGGGCGAGCCGGACCGCCGTCTCGCCGGCGGCCGCCGCGTCCTTGGTGTGCATGTCGACGCACCAGCCGCAGCCGTTGATCTGGCTGGCGCGCAGCGACACCAGCTCCTGCGTGGTCCTCGGCAGCGACGACTGGTGGACCACCATGCCCGCGTTGGCGAACCGCTTGCCGAACTTGAGGGCGATCTCGTTGTCGAACAGGTTGAAACGGGTTTCCATGGCTACGTCCTCGCTCGTGGCGTTGCGACTGAACGCCCATGAGATGCCGCCGGCCCGCTTCTTGTGACGGGGTCGCCGTGTGACGTGGGCCACCGATCACAGATGTCACAAGGCCGTGGGAACCGGCGTCTTGTGGATTTGTCGTGCGATTGCGCAAGTAGCGCGGGGCGACTTCCTCTTGCCCACGACAAGTACGGCTCCGGGCCCTGCGGAGAGCAGAGCGGCGGCCTCGGCGACGCTCGGTGTGCCGGTGGCGGCGAGGACGGTGGAGGAGGGGGCGGGCGCGCATTGCTCGGCGAGGGCCTGGGCGGAGTGGACGAGCAAGGGGCAGACCGAGCTGCTGGGCGATGGCGCGGATGGCCGGGTCGTCGCCTTTGGTGTCAATGGTGGAGAGAGTGGCGGGCGTGCCCGGGCCCGCGAGGGCCAAGGATTCCTCGATCAGCGTGCGCAGCTCGGCGGGAGCGGTATGGGGACGCGCGCCGACACCAATGTGGAGAGGGGCTTGGACGAAGTGCTCTGTCATGGGCGAGAAGCGGGCGATTTGGTTGTGGCCGGGTACTCGTCCGGCGGGTTTCCGCAACCAAATCGCCCGTAGCCGGGCCTAAGCCGGATCCTCCTCCGGAGTCGTTCCTCCGGCCGCCGCCGCGACCAGGCGCTCCGCCGCCCCCGGCACGCCCGCCCAGTGGATGTGCAGATACGACGCGTGGACGCCGTCGGCCGCGAAGCCTTCCACCCGGCGTTCGGGGCGGGTGAAGCCCCAGGCGGGCGTCGGGCCCGCGCCCGGGGAGGTCACCGTGCGGTGGAACTCGTGGCCGCGGACGCGCGTCCCCGCCGCCGCCAGGGGGGAGTCCGTGAGGGCGACCGCCTCGCGGTAACCCAGGGTCAGGCGGGGGGACATGCGTGCCTCCGCCGGGAGGACGCCGCACATCGGGCGGTCGTCCAGCTTCCGCGACAGGTACAGCAGGCCCGCGCACTCCCGCGATCACCGGGGCTCCGGAGGCCGCCAGGGCGGCGACCGCCGCGCGCAGCGGCTCGTTGGCGGACAGCTCCGGCGCGTACATCTCCGGGAAGCCGCCGCCGATGACCAGGCCCGCGGTGCCGGGCGGGAGCTTCTCGTCGCGCAGGGGGTCGAAGACGGCCACGTCCGCGCCGCCGCCGCCGCGAGGAGTTCGGTGTGCTCGGCGTAGGAGAAGGTGAACGCCGGGCCGCCGGCGACGGCGATCACCGGGCGGGAAGCCGCCGCGGAGACGGGGGGCGACCACGCGGCGTCCGGGAGCGGGGGCGCGGTACGGGCCAGGGCCAGCAGGGCCTCCAGGTCGCAGCCCTCGCGTACCCGCTGCGCCTGCGCCGCGACCGCGTCCAGTGCCTCCGCGCGCCGTTCCGCGACCGGCACCAGGCCGAGGTGGCGGCTGGGGGTGTCGACGTCGGCCGCCCGGCGCAGCGCGCCGAGGACCGGGACGCCGGAGCCGCCCAAGCGCCTCGCGCAGCAGCAGGCCCTCGTGGCGGTCCGAGCCGACCTTGTTGAGGATGACGCCCGCGACCCGCACCTCCGGGTCCCAGAGACGCGAAGCCGTGCACCAGCGCCGCCACCGACCGCGACTGCGACGACGCGTCGACGACGAGGACGACCGGTGCGCGCAGGAGCTTCGCGACATGGGCCGTGGAGGCCAGCAGTTCGCCCTGGCCGCTCGCCGCCGTCGAAGAGGCCCATCACGCCCTCGATCAGGGCCAGTTCCGCTCCGGCCGCCCCGTGCAGGAACAGGGGGGCGATGCGCTCCGGACCGCAGAGGTACGCGTCCAGGTTGCGGCCGGGGCGGCCGTGTCGCGCAGCGAGTGGTAAGCCCGGGTCGATGTAGTCGGGGCCCACCTTGTGCGGGGACACGGCGAGGCCCGCGTCCGGCGAACGCCCGCATCAGGCCGGTCGCGACGGTCGTCTTGCCGCTGCCGGACGCCGGGGCGGCGATGACCAGTCGGGGGACGTGCACACTCACCACTCGATGCCCCGCTGGCCCTTCTGGCCCGTGTCCATCGGGTGCTTGACCTTCGACATGTCGGTCACCAGGTCCGCGAAGTCCACCAGTTCCTGCGGGGCGTTGCGGCCGGTGATGACGACGTGCTGGGTGCCCGGGCGGTCGCGGAGGACGGAGATCACCTCGGCGTGGTTGTCGATCCAGCCCCAGTGCAGCGGGTAGGCGAACTCGTCCAGCACGTACAGCCGGTACGACTCGGCGGCCAGGTCGCGCTTGACCTGCTCCCAGCCCTCGCGCGCCGCCTCCTCGCTGGAGGAGATGTCGCGCTGCACCCAGGACCAGCCCTCGCCCATCTTGTGCCAGGCGACCGTCCCGCGCCCTCGCCGGAATCCCCGAGCACCTTCAGCGCCCGCTCCTCGCCCGACCTTCCACTTCGCGGACTTCACGAACTGGAACACCCCGACCGGCCCAGCCCTGGTTCCAGGCCCGCAGCGCCAGGCGAAGGCCGCGGTCGACTTGCCCTTGCCGAATCCCGGTGTGGACGAAGTACCAGCGGACGGTTGCGGCGCTGGCGCGTGGTGAGACCGTCGTCGGGAACGACGGCCGGCTGTCCCTTGGGCATTACGCGGCCTTCCTGGAGGTGTTGCTGCCGTTGCTGTTGCGTACGGTGCGGACGAGCGCGGAGACGCTGTCCGCGCGCAGTTCGTCGAGGGTGGACGACGGGGGCCTGGAGCGAGCGGCCCAACTCGGCGGCCAGGCCCAGGCGTACGGGCCCGGCCTCGCAGTCGACGACGACGGAGGCGGTGCCCCCGGCGGCAGCAGCCCGGCCGCACGCGCCGCGCGGGCCAGCGGACTCGGGGCCGCCGGTGGCCCAGCCCGTCCGTCACCACGACCAGCAGGGGGCGGCGGGACGGGGTCGCGCAGGCGCTCCACCCGCAGCACCTCGTGGGCCTGGAGCAGGCCCGCGGCGAGCGGGGTGCGGCCGCCGGTCGGCAGCTTCTCCAGCCGGGCCGCGCCCGCGTCCACCGACGAGGTGGGCGGCAGCGGCGACCTCCGCGCCGACCCCCGGAAGGTGATCATCGACCTTGTCCCGGCGCTGGTAGGCGTCCAGGAGCAGGACAGCACCGCGCCCTTCACGGCGCCCATCCGCTGCGGGCCGCCATCGAGCCGGAGGCGTCCACGACGAACAGGACGAGGTGCCCTCGCGGCCCTCGCGCACCCGCCTCGCGCGCGTCCGTCCGGCGGACGACCAGACCGCGGCCCGTACGCCCGCGCGCCCGCTGGTGCGGGGCCGCGGCCTGCACGGTCGCCGCCAGTGCAGCCGGTACAGCACGCCGCGCGGGCGGCGCGAAACCGGTCCGTCCGGCCGTGCGGCGTACGGGAACGGGAGCGGCGGCCGGCCGCGCCGTCGCCGGAGGCCGGGGGACGTCGACTTCCGGGTGCGGAAGAGGGTCGGCGGCGGCTACGGGGGGTGCGTCCTGGGCGGCGGCCCCGGGGGCGGCGGAGGCTCGCTTGCGGGGGGGGGCCCTCGGGGGCGGGCTGTTTCTCCTCCTCGCGCTGGGAGGGGAGTCGCCCTTCGGGGGACTCCGGGGCCCGCGGGGGCTCTGCGCCGCCGTCGGGACCGTTTGTCACCGGGGCGTTGTCGTCGGGCCCCTGCGGGGTCCTCCGGCTCCGGCTGCCGGTCCGGGTCGTCGTCCTCGTCCTCGTCCTCGAACCGCTCAGGATCTCTGTCGGGGTGTGTGTGCGCGTCTTTGTCGCAGTCCGGGGCGCGGTAGT
>NZ_BAAAXZ010000051.1:0-25923 GCF_039535865.1 Streptomyces thioluteus | reverse complement strand
GGGCCCAGGGCTGCTATGGCTCCGCCTGGGTCGATGGCAGACGGGATGACAGCCCCCCACCTCAACCACGAACAACCGGTACCCGCACGACAGGCCCCCCGCCATCCCGGAGCCGGAGCGCCCCCGCCGGAGGCATTGTCCTGACGGCAACTTGGGCACTGTGCTCAACGGGTGCGGGGTTGTGGGTGTCGGGCGGTGGGCGTCCGGCGGGACCGGCCGTCAGGCCGCAGCCCGCCGGGGCGCCCTGGCCGCCCGGCGCGCCGAAGGCGCGCCCTTGAGTAAGTAGAGAGAAGTTGGACCGATCCGGGCCCGGGGTGGCCTCAGGCGGGCGTGCTGTTGGCAGTAAGGCGGTAGGTGAACTGGGCCTGGGTGGCGCTGGTGACGAGTTCTTCCAGGATGAGCGCCTGGCCGTCGGTGCCGTGCGTGATCCGGGTGGCGACGATGACGGGGGTTGCCTCGGGGAGTTCGAGGGTGGCGCGTTCGTCGGGCTGAGGCATGCGGGCGCTGACGGTCTCGGTCCACGTGAGCTCGTGGCCGGCCTCGGTGAGCACGGTGTAGACGGACTCGGGGGAGGCGTCGGGAGTGTCGGCGAGTGGGGTGCCGTCGGCGGTGGCGAAGGGGATGAGCGTGCGGTGCCGGGCGCGGGCGTGGGTGGCCGGGTCGGTCAGTAGCCGGTCTGCTCCGAAGAGGGCTTCGCCTTCGGCCAGTTCGAGGAGATTCCCGGTGGCGGCGGTGGTTTCGGTGCGGTAGACCGTCGGTTCCTCCGCAGCCTCCCAGATGTGCCCGAGCGTGAAGACGCCGTCCTGGCGGCTGATACTGCGGTTGATGGTGAGAGCGGGCGCAGGGATAGCGCGGACGAAGCTGCCCTTGCCGTGGACGACATCGATCAAGCCTTCCGAGCGGAGGGCGGCGATGGCGTTGCGGACGGTCGGGCGCGAGACCTTGTAGCGCTCGATCAGTTGAGTCTCGGAGGGGAGCGGAGCGCCCGGCGGGAACTCGCCGCTGGCGATGGCCTTACGGATTTCGGCTGCGACCTGCTGGTACAGCGCGCCGGGTCGCTGGATGTCTCCCATGGTCATGGCTCCCGAGGGTCGTCAAGTCCTGGACGTCTAACGTCACTCGTCAGCATAAGCACTTGCGCGGCGGCTTCCAAGGCTTCATAGTCGTCACTCGTCAGCACGAGTGACGACCGGTGAGTTGCTTCGTCGGTTGTCCTGATCGGCCTTGGAGGCCCGTCTCATGCAGTCCATTCCTGTGGACACGGCCCGGCTCGGCGTCCTGCGGTGCGCCGTCGCTCCGGAGCCGAAGATCAGCAACTTCGACACCGGGGAGGTGAAGAAGGACAAGGAAGGCAACACCGTCTACACGGTCGGCGTGATGGTCCGGCAGGAAGCCCGCCGCGTCTCCGTGATCGAGATCGCCGTCCCGGGCGAACAGCCGGGCGTGGTCGAGGGAGTTCAGGTCCTGGTCACGGGGTTGGAGGCGTTCGCCTGGGCGATGGGGGACCGGCACGGGATCAGCTTCCGCGCCGCCGCCATCACCCCCCTCCAACCCACCAGCCCCAACCCGGCCCCGGAGCCTGCTCGTTCGGGGAAGGGTGGTGAGCGGTGATGGGGCCGATCCTCCTCGCGTTCTTCCTCGCCGCCCTCGCCTGGGTCCTGGTGGCCGGCGCCGCGCTGCGGGAGCGGCATCCGGTGGTGTTCTGGTACCTCACCGGCTACCCGCTCACCGTCGTCCGCATCGTCCGGACCTGGCGGAGGGTGGCGCAGCTCAACGACTTCACGGTCTCCCGTGGTCCCACCCGGGGGTTGCTTGGTGAACTCGTCGTCACCGGCGACGCCTTGAAACCGATCGCGCCCCGTATCTCCTTCCCGAAGGCGACGCGGACGGGGGCGAGTGTGGAGGTGCGGTTGCATCCGGGGCAGACTCCGGCGGTCTTCATCTCTGCCGCCGATGCCCTGGCCCATGCCTGGCGCGTCCACGCTGTGCGCGTCACCTCACCGGAGCGTGGTCTCGTCCGCCTGGTCGCCACCGCGGGCGACCCCCTCAAGCGCCCGAGTCTGGCTGCCGCACCCGCAGCTCACCTGTCGGCCCTGGTGGGGATCTTGGAGTCGGGTGGGGCGTGGGTGATGAACCTGCGGAAGATCCCGCACTGGCTGATCGTCGGGGCCACCCAGTCCGGCAAGTCCACCCTCCTCGCCCGCCTCGTCGCCCAGCTCGCCCCGCAGAACGTGGCGCTGGTCGGGGTGGACTGCAAGGGCGGCATGGAACTCGGCCTCTTCAACCCCCGCCTGTCCGCCCTGACCACCTGCCGAAGGGAAGCCGTCGCCGTCCTCGGCGCCTTGGTCACGAATCTTCAGGACCGGATGCGGGTGTGCCGGGATGCAGGGGTGCGGTCGATCTGGGATCTGCCGGCGAAGGAGCGGCCGGTGCCGGTGGTGGTGATCGTGGACGAACTCGCCGAGCTCTACCTCACCGACGGCACCCGCGAAGCCAAAGCCCAGGCCGAACAATGTTCCACCTACCTCCTGCGCATCGCCCAGCTCGGCGCAGCCCTCGGCGTCCACCTGGTCGTCGCCGGACAGCGCGTCGGATCCGACCTCGGCCCCGGCGTCACCGCCCTCCGCGCCCAGCTCTCCGGCCGCATCTGCCACCGGGTCAACGACCCCGGCACCGCAGAAATGACCCTCGGCGACCTCAACAAGGACGCCGTCGTCGTCGCCCAGGCCATCACCGCCGACGAGAAGGGCACCGCCGTCTGCACGGGCGCGGAGGGGGGCTGGGATAGGGCCCGCTCCCACCTCACCACCCCCGAGGAAGCCCGCCGCACCGCAGCCAAGTACAGCGACCTGACCCCCGTCCTGCGGGACGTCCACCGCGCCCTGCTCCTTGCCGCGACACCGGAGGTTGAGTCGTGAACGTGACCGAGTCCGAGGCGCTCCCCATGGTCGCCCTCTTCGGGATCATCACCGTCCTGCTCGTCCGGTCCCGGGACGTGCGCTGGTGGGAAGCCTTCGCCATCACCCTCTTCGGCGTCTACCTCGGCCAGACCCCCGTCCTGTTCACCCTCAACGGCCTCGTCAAGTGGCTCCTGTCCGGCTTCACCCACACCTGACCCGAGGGAGCATCCGCGCCATGCCCATGCGCCCCGTGCGCTGCCCGATCTGCAAGGGCGAACGCCGCATCCGCACCCGCACCGGCCACCACCGGCGATGCCGCTGCTGCCGAGGCACCGGCACCATCCACTAACCCCGCCCAACCCACCTGACCAGCAAGGGAGTCACGCCATGGACGAGACCGGCCCACCACCTAGTCCGCGTGCC
Source organism: Streptomyces thioluteus (assembly GCF_039535865.1). Lineage (NCBI taxonomy): Bacteria > Bacillati > Actinomycetota > Actinomycetes > Kitasatosporales > Streptomycetaceae > Streptomyces > Streptomyces thioluteus. The sequence goes on along the minus strand of NZ_BAAAXZ010000051.1, from coordinate 22,600 downwards.
GCTTCGGCGGCCCACCCCGGAAGGTCACCACCATCACCACGCCGAACTCCGGTGACAGGCGCGCCGCCCTCGACCGCGCGGCGCGCCTGCGCCAACTCCCCCTCATCGACCAGGACATCATCCGCCTCGCCAATGAGCCCGGCTTTGGGCGCTGGCTGGAGCAGGTCAGGGCCATCGGCGGCTGCGCGCACCCGGTCCACCTCTCCGGCCACACCACCACGTACGACCCGGCAACCGGCGAGATCCTCCACTCGTACACGACCCGCGACGAGCCGGGGGAACGCCTCCTCGTCCGCTGCCGCAACCGTCGTCGAAGCGTCTGCCCGTCCTGCTCACACCTCCACGCCGGAGACACCTACCACCTCGTCCGCGCCGGACTCACCGGCGGCAAAACCGTCCCCGACACCGTCCGGGAACATCCCCGGCTCTTCGTCACCCTCACCGCCCCCAGCTTCGGCCCCGTCCACCGCACCACCACCGACGGAACCCGCTGCCACCCCCGCCGAGGCGCCGACCGCTGCGAACACGGCCGTCCCCTCGGCTGCCCGGCCGTCCACAGCACAGACGATGCACTCGTCGGACAGCCGCTGTGCCCCGCCTGCTACGACTACACCGCACACATCCTCTGGCACGCCCACGCCGGCGAACTCTGGAACCGCTTCACCCGCAACATCCGCCGCCACCTCGCCACCACCGCAGGCATCCCCCAAACCCACTTCCCCCGCCACGCCCGACTTTCGTTCACGAAAGTCGCCGAGTACCAACGACGGGCAGCGGTCCACCTCCACGCCGTCATCCGCCTCGACGGCCCCACCGGCCCCGGCGAACCCCCGCCCACCTGGGCCACGCCGACCCTGCTCATCGACGCCGTCCGCGCCGCCGCACATCGCGCCGCCGCCCGCACCCCCCATAGCCCTGCCATCAGCGAACGCACTCTCCAATGGGGCACCCAACTCGACGCCCACCCCATCGACGCCGACGGCCTGGACGACGAGGCCGTAGCCGCATACGTCGCGAAGTACGTCACCAAGAGCGCCACCGAGGCATCAGCCGGAACCGACCGCCGCATCCGCACCCGCGCCGAGATCGATTGCATACCGACAACGCCCCACGCCCGCGCGCTCATGCGCACCTGCTGGCAGCTCGGGACTCTCCCCGAACTCCGGCACCTCCGCCTCCGCACCTGGACCCATACCCTCGGCTACCGCGGCCACATTCTCACCAAATCCCGTGCTTACTCCACCACTTACGCGGCCCTTCGCGGTGCCCGTGCGGGATACAGAGGTGCGGCCGTCTCGTCCGGGGAAGAGCGAACGATCAGAGAGTCGCGATGGCGCTACCTCGGCGCCGGTCACAGCCCCGGCTCCGCGCTCATCGCTGGGACTGTTGCCCATGCCCTGCTGTTGAACCGGGCCGTCGCACAAGATGCTCTGAGGGCCGACGGGAGCCCTGGGTGAGCAAACACCGAGCGCTGGTCAGCCCACAAGAACGAGTGGATCAAGAAGAGGCGGCGGTGGCTGCCTGGATTGAACGCCACGTTCGGGAGTCACCGCCGCTTTCAGATGATCAACTCCGGTCGTTGGGAGAGATCCTCGGGGTGAAGCTCATCCGCCGGAGCGCCACACCGGCTTGAGGAGTTCCACGTCGAAGGCCTTGTTCCCCTTGCCGCCGGGGACGGCGATGACCGCGTGGAGAACCTTCTTGATCGCGGTCCGCTTCTGTGTGAGGGTCTTGTCCCCCCATGAGGCTGTGACGTCCTCGCGCGCGGCTTCGGCCTCGGCCTTCAGTGCCAGGTGGTGAGCCTGGTCCGCGCGGAGTTCCTTGATCCGGGTTTCGAGGGGCGGGAGGTTACGGAAGAACGCCTCGTCGTCGATCTCCCCCTTCTGCCAGCGTTGCTCCAGAGCCTTGCGGCTCTGCACCGCACGCTCCAGATCGTCGGCTCGGGACCACTCGGGCACTTCCTCGCGGGCCGCCTCTGCCTCGGCCTTGAGCTTGGCGATGACCAGCCGCTCGATGTACTCATCAGTCTTGTCACCCCGTTTGTAGGTCCTGTTGCACCCGCCGTCGACTGTCTTCTTGCAGAGGTACCCGTGCCTGTACTTCAGCCAGTCGTTGGCCTTGACCCCGGTCATCTTGTTGTTGCAGGTGGTCCCGTCCTCCAGGACGTTGCCGCACCGCATGATGCCGGTGAGCAGGTACTTGTGGACGAGCCCTCCGCGCGGCAGACCTGATCCATGTCCCCGTTCGCGGATCTTGGCAGTGATCGCGTACCACTTCTTCGGCGTGATGATCGCCTCCCACGTCCCCACGATGGGTTGATCGTCGCCGTCGCGGACGAGCTCTCCCTTGAGCTCGCGGTAGCCGCACAGCCGGGGGTTGATGAGTACCTGCTTCACGGACTGGTACTGGAAGAGGTTCCCCCGGCTCGTGAGGTACCCGGCTTCCTTCCAGCGGCGAGTGATCTCCGAGATGGACGCTCCGGCGAGCACGTCGTCCACAGCCTGTCGGATGGCCCTGGACTCCACGGGGTCCAGGGTGATCTTGTCGTCCTGCCACCCGAAGGGGCGCCATGCGGCAACCGGTTGCCCCCTCAGAGCACGACTCCGGTGGCTGTTCCTCGTCCTTCGCTGCTTCTTCCGCGTCTCGCTGAGGGACATGGCGACGCCCACCAACCCCTTGATCTCGAAGCCTTCGGCGTAGAGATCCTGGATGCCGTTCGAGTCGTGATAGACGCGGTCCTCGTGCGCGGAGAACGCCTTGAGGTAGCGCTCCCAGTCACTGGGCCGGCGGTACAGACGATCGTCATTCGCGGCCATCACACCGTGGATCGGGTAGCCCTCCGGTGTGGTGCCGACCGTCAGGTCGCTGAGCAGCTGCTCGAAGTCGTCCCGAACGACGGTCTCCTTGCTGGCGCTCTTGTCGTTGTCCGTGTACCGGTAGACCACAAGCCAGTTGAACTTCTTGGCGTTGCCGGTCATGTCGCGGTGCTGGTCCTCGACACCGTGCGCGTCCTTCACTCTGCCGTCGAAGGAGATCCGGGCGTAGCAGACCACGCACTTGAGCGTGGGGTCCGCGGCCACCATGGCTCGTACTTCCTCGACCGAAGGCAACTCCTCCGGAGTTCCCCGGAGTTTGCTGATCTTCTCTTCCCGTGACGTCACGAGGATCCCCCCTGGGTCCGTGAATCGGGTGATGTCATCACGCTAGGCCATGTGGAGGTTCTATGTATGTTCTTCTCTATGAAGATCTCGCAGGACATCCGCCGGGAGCACGGCGGGGACATGGGAGCGTCCGAGATCGAGGCCGGGATGGCGGAGAAGTCGCGGGAGTTCGCGGAGGCGGGGAACCGGGTGTATCTGCCGCTGGCGGAGTAGGCGAGAGTTTGCCGAGTCTGTGACTCCAGGTCACAGTCTCGACGGCAGGAACCGCTACAGTTTGGGCTGGCCCGAAGCCGCAACTTGGATTTGCGACTTCGGGCCCTCCACATTGCCCGGCTACTTGAGGGCGTAGACGGGGCTGCCGTCCGGCAGCGTGCCCGTCTGGCGGATGCACCCGCGCTTGAGCATCATCCGCAAGGAGTCATGGACGCGGTGGACGGTCAGTCCCGTGCGTGCCGCGATGGCGTCCAACGGGTAGCGGGATTCGCCGTGTTCGATGATGGCGGGGAGCACATAGGCGCCGACGGCCCAGATGTCCTCGGTGATCACGAGATTGTGCTTCTTCCAGTCGCGGAGGACCGACTCGGCCGTCACGCGGGGCCGGGGCGATGCTGTCCGCCGCGCGGGCGGGAGCCGGTCGGCGATGTCGCCGAGTCGGTCCGTAATCCCGCGGAGCGACTCGTTCATCTCGCGGCGGGAGGCGGCCAGTTCCTCGATCAGCCGGAGGCTTCGCTCTTCCATTCGGACGAGGGTGTCGGTGATTCGGTCGGGTACGGCGTACGCCGGGGCGGCCGTCGGTTGGATTTCGGCCTTGTCCAGGTGGTACGAACCATCCCGCTGGATCGTGAGGATCACCTCCGAGACCCACTGTTTGAACGGCGTGCAGGCGGCTTTGGTACACCCGTTGACCAGGAGGATGAGCCCTTGCAGATCGATCATCTGCAAGTCTCGACGCCACTCCCTACCTGCGGGAAGACCGAGACCATAACGTCCAGTTAGGGTCTGGAGCATCTCTCGTCGACTCTCCGGTACGTGGTCTCGCAGAGTCTTGGAGGAGTTCGTGTATCCGAGCTCTCCGCAGACATCGACAGCGGGGAACCAGTGCTCCCCGTTGGGCAGTGTCACCCGCCGGACCCGTACCCCCGTCGCCGCGAAGACGAAGTCGTTGACGTCGATGGCGTCCTCGGTGGCCGCCGATCGGTTCGGCGGCATGTTCTGTGCGCTCATGATGAGCATCACCTCCACCACCGGACCGTAGGCCAGCTCCGCGCGCCAATTGCCCGTGAATAAACGGACGTTAGCCCTATGGAGGGTGGTTCAGGTGAATCTCCTGCGGTGGGCGGTTCGTGAACGGTAAAAGACCTCCCGCCGCACCGTCCTCACTCCCTCCGCCGCTCCTGCCCGCCCAACTCCGGACTCGTGAAGTCCGGGCTCGTGAAGCTCGGCCGGGTGTGCGGGCTCGGGCTGTCCTCGTGGCTGGAGAAACCGGGGGGCGTATAGCCGAGCCGGCTGTGGCTCTCGTGGGGCTCCCGGTCGTGCGAAGCACCCGGCCGCGTCGCGGAGTTGGCCAGCGTATCGCGCAGGAACGGCAGGACGCCGCGGCGGAGCAGGGCGTCGTGCCAGACCTCGCGGGCGCGCTCCGCCTCCGTGTCGAGGCCGTCGCCGGACCCTCCCGGCCCACCCGCCCCGGGGCGGCCGTTGCGCACCGCCGTGAACAGCAGCGCGCCCATGGCGACCAGCGCCGCCGCGGCGGTCAGCCCGGCGAACCACCAGCCGGCGGTGACCATCGGGCCGGACAGGGACGCGTCCGTGTCGACGGCCTTGAGGGCGTAGCCGACGATCAGGAAGAGGAGCGCGGCGATCCCCGCGAGAACCGGGGCCAGCACGGTGAGCATCGCGGCGGCGCCCGCGCCCTCGGAACCGTCGCCGGGGGCGGGCGCGGTGTCCTCGGCGGGGGCGGGAGCCCCGGCGCCCACGGGCTGGGGGCGGGCGGCGGCGGAACGGTCCCGCAGTTCCTGCCGGACGCGGACGAAGATCCGGTATTCCGACATGGCGCAGGCGGAAATGGCGGCCATGGCCTGGACGGCCATGAGGCGCAGCTGTTCGGTGTCGAGGCGCTGTCCCGTCGCGGAGAGCAGGGCGGCGATCTCCGGGTCGCGGTGCGCCGAACGCAGCGCCAGGTCCAGGACCCGCTCGAATTCCGGGCGGTCCTCGGCCAGCAGGTGTGGAGCGCTGTTCATGTGCATCCCCCGATGCTCCGTAGGGCCCTTGGCGCGGGCGGCGCCGGCAGCGGGCGGAAACGGAGGAGAGCCTGCTACGGATAAGCCGATGGTAGAGCCGCACCGGCGCGGGGTGACAGTGCGTTTCGCGAATTCCCCCGCGGCGGTGGAGTTTCACGTGGAACTCCACCCATGCCCGCGGCCCGTGCGGCGAACCCTCAGCCGGCCAGTGGGAGTTGCACCACCAGCAGCTTTCCGGCCATCGTGACCCCGCCGTCCATGGCGAGGGCGAGGCCGTCCGCGTAGAGGTGCGGGCCGTCCACGACGGGCGCGCTCTCCTCGCCGTCCGCCTCCTCGCCGGGGACCTCGCCGAGGAGGTACGGGATGGGGCTGTGGCCGTGGACGACGCGGCTGCCGCCGTAGGTCTCCAGCAGCTCGCGGGCGGCCATCCCGCCCGCCTCGTCGCGGAAGGCGAAGCGCTTGGTGAACTTGCGGAACAGCTCCCAGCACTCGTCCGGGTCGTTGCGCTGGAGCGCCTCCGTCACCGCGTCGTTGACGGCCTCGATGGAGTCGCCGTAGTCGAGGTAGGCGGTGGTGTCGGAGTGGACGAGCAGGTGCCCGTCCTCCTCGGCCATGGCGTCGAGCCGGGACATCCACTGGAGGTGGTGGTCCTCCAAGCGCTCCATGTCCGTGCGCTGGCCGCCGTTGAGCAGCCAGGCGGCCTGGAAGGAGGCCGTGCCGGCGCCGGAGCTCACGGGGGTGTCGCCGAACCGCTTGGCGCCGATGAGCAGCAGCTCGTGATTGCCCATCAGGGCCTTGCAGTAGCCGCCGGCCGCGGCGGCTTCGGCGGAGAGCCGCATGACCAGGTCGATGACGCCGACGCCGTCCGGGCCGCGGTCGGTGAAGTCGCCGAGGAACCACAGGCGGGTGTTGCCCGCGGCCCAGTGGCCGTTCGCGTCGACGATGCCCTCGGCGGCGAGCGCCGCGTACAGCTCGTCGAGGTAGCCGTGGACGTCGCCGACGACGTAGAGCGGGCCGGGGCCGCTCGGCAGCGGCTGTGCCTGCGCCTGGGGAACGGTGATGGGGGTCAGCTCGACGGTGGGGACGTCGTGCGGATCGGCGGCGTACGGCTGGCGCTCGATGACCGGCAGGTCGCGGGCGGTGGGTGTGTAACCGCCGAGGTGCGGGTCCTCGGCACCGAGGTGCGCGGGGGGCATGGGATGGGTGTACCCCTGCAGGGGAGGAGGAGCGGCGTACCCCGGGTACGGCGTCATCGCCTCCGTGGTTCCTGCCACAGGTCCTTGTCCGGCCCCCTGAGCCATCGACCCCTCCACCGTCGCGCCGCAGTGCACCTTGTGGACCCTGCCTGGTCGCGGCGGCCCGTGGTGTCGTGCGCCCATCATAGGAATGACCGTCGCGGCTTGTGACGCACCAGGGGCCGTCAATCCGGGCAGGAGCCCGGGTTCACCTGTTTTTTCTCCGCTATTGTCCGTTTCGTTCGCGCCGGGCGAGGCGTTCGTGTGTGGTGACCCATAGGGTGCGCGCGGTTGACGGCCGCCCGGTCGTGGGCGGTCAGCCGGGTGCCGGGCCGCGCGGGGGACTGACCGTGGTGCGCGGCGGGCGCCGCTCCGAGGACGTCCGGATGATCAGCTCCGTGGGTATCACCTGCTCCACCGGTCGCCCGTTGTCCAGGCCTTCGATGGCGTCGATGAGGAGCTGGACGACCGCGGTGCCGATGCGCCGGGGCTTGAGCGAGAGCGTGGTGATGGGCGGTTCGGTGGTGGCGTAGACGACGGACTCGCTGCAGCAGACGAGCAGCAGGTCGTCCGGGACGCGCAGGCCGTAGCGGCGGGCGGCGGCCAGCAGGTCGGTGCCGTTGGGGTCGAAGAGGCCGTAGACCGCGTCGGGCCGGTCCGCGCGGGCGAGCAGCCGGTCGGCGGCGACGGCGCCGGCGCAGGGGTCGTGGGCCGGGTACTCCTCGTAGACCGGGTCCTGGCCGATGCGCTCGCACCAGTGCAGGTACGCGTCGGTGGACAGCCGGGTGTAGGTGTCGGTGCTGGTGCCGGTGAGCAGTCCGATGCGGCGGGCGCCCGCGGCGGCGAGGTGGTCGAGGATGCCCACGACGGCGGCCTCGTGGTCGTTGTCCACCCAGGCGGTGACCGGGAGGGTGCCGGCCGGCCGTCCGTCCGAGACCACCGGGATGCCCTGGCGCACCAGGTCCGAGACGACCGGGTCGTGATCGGAGGGGTCGATCACGACGGTGCCGTCGAGGGCGACGTTGGACCAGACGTCGTGGCGGGAGGTGGCGGGCAGGATGACCAGGGCGTAGCCGCGGGCGAGCGCGGCGGAGGTGGCGGCCCGGGCCATCTCGGCGAAGTAGGCGAACTCGGTGAAGGTGAAAGGTTCATCCCCGTATGTGGTCACGGTCAGGCCGATGAGGCCCGACTTGCCCGTACGGAGGGTGCGGGCGGCGGCGGAAGGGCGGTAGCCCAGCCGGTCGGCGACCTCGCGGACGTGGCGGCGGGTCGCGTCCGGCAGCCGGCCCTTGCCGTTGAGCGCGTCGGAGACGGTCGTGATCGAGACACCCGCGGCGGCGGCCACGTCCCGGATGCCCGCCCGTCCCTGCCGGGTGCCTCGCCGGGCGGGGTCCGTCCGGCTCACTTGATGCTTCCCTGCTGCTGTCATGGCGAGCCGATAGTAGGGCTCGGGAGCCTGTCCGGCGGGGCGCCGTATTTTGGAGTTGACAGGCACGTTTCTGCACGATCGATCCCCGTCAATGACCATGGAAATAGAGGTGGTTGTCGGGGGAGACGGTGAACCGTTGGCCCCTGGCATATCTACGTCCGGGGGCGGCCCCGGGGTGTGGGGAGCTTTCAACTCACCTTCACGGGGGATGCGCGCCACGGCGCCCGCCAGGGCGCACGCCAGGGCAGTTAGCGCGACCACACGTCTGGACGCCACCCGGGGCAATCCTCATAAGGTGTGCAGTATTCAGGGATGTGGAGGAGGATCCGCGGTGACCGACAAGACCCCGAAGCTGCGCCCCGTGCTGGACAGCGTTCCGTCCTACAAGCCCGGCCGGCCGGCTGCCGCCGATGGCCCGGCTGCCTACAAGCTGTCCTCCAACGAGAACCCGTATCCGCCGCTGCCCGGCGTCATGGAGCGCGCGATCGCCGCGGCCGCCGAGTTCAACCGGTACCCGGACCTGACGTGCGCCGGTCTGCTGGCCGAGCTCTCGGACCGTTTCGACGTGCCGATCTCCCACCTGGCGACGGGCACCGGCTCGGTCGGGATCGCCCAGCAGCTCGTTCAGTCGACCTCGGGCCCCGGCGACGAGGTCATCTTCGCCTGGCGCTCCTTCGAGGCGTACCCGATCGTCACGCAGATCGCGGGCGCCACCCCCGTTCCGGTCCCGCTGACCGAGGACGAGGGCCACGACCTGGAGGCGATGGCCGCGGCGATCACCGACCGGACGCGGCTCATTTTCGTCTGCAACCCGAACAACCCCACCGGCACGGTGGTGCGCCGCGCGGAGCTGGAGGCCTTCCTCGACCGGGTGCCCTCCGACATCCTGGTCGTGCTGGACGAGGCCTACCGCGAGTTCATCCGCGACGAGGACGTGCCCGACGGCATCGACCTCTACCGGGACCGCCCCAACGTCTGTGTGCTGCGGACCTTCTCCAAGGCCTACGGACTGGCCGGGCTCCGGGTGGGCTTCGCGGTCGCGCACGACCCGGTCGCGGCGGCGCTGCGCAAGACCGCCGTGCCGTTCGGCGTGACCCAGATCTCGCAGGAGGCCGCCATCGCCTCCCTGCGCAGCGAGGAGGCGCTGGCCGAACGGGTGGCGGCGCTGGTGGAGGAGCGGACGCGGGTGGTCGAGGGGCTGGTGGGGCAGGGCTGGACGGTGCCCGAGAGCCACGCCAACTTCGTCTGGCTGCGGATGGGGGAGCGCACGGCCGACTTCGCGGCGGCGTGCGAACGCGGCGGTGTGATCGTCCGGCCGTTCGCCCCGGACGGGGTGCGGATCACCATCGGTGAGACCGAGGCGAACACCCTCTTCCTGAAGGCCGCCGAGGAGTTCCGCAAGCAGCTGTAGCGGCAGCGGCGTTGAAGGGCGCCGCGCATCCCGACGGGGTGCGCGGCGCCCTTTCGCGTGTGGGGGCGTGCCGGCGCCTGTGCGGGCGTGCGCGGTGCGCCGGATCGCCTGCGCGGTGCACGGGCTTCCGGCCGTCACAAGGGCCCGAGGGGGTACCCCGGATACATGACCGAAAAGCAGGTGCGTCATAATGCTTGTGAATGTGAACGCGTTCACAAGCGCATCCTTATGTTCCGCTTTCACCGGGACAAAGGGTGCAAAGTGCTGGCGAAAGGCCGCCGGCGAAGCACCGGTACGAGACACCGGTGACGCACGACGCAAGGAGGGACCGCGGTGAACCTGGCCCTGGCGCCGGAGACTCTGGCGCGCTGGCAGTTCGGCATCACCACCGTCTACCACTTCCTCTTCGTCCCCCTCACGATCAGTCTCGCGGCGATCACCGCCGGCCTGGAGACGGCCTGGGTGCGCACGGGCAAAGAGAAGTACTTCCACGCCACGAAGTTCTGGGGAAAGCTCTTCCTGATCAACATCGCGATGGGGGTGGTCACCGGCATCGTGCAGGAGTTCCAGTTCGGCATGAACTGGTCGGACTACTCCCGCTTCGTCGGTGACGTCTTCGGGCGCCGCTCGCGATGGAGGCCCTGCTGGCCTTCTTCTTCGAGTCCACGTTCATCGGTCTGTGGATCTTCGGCTGGGACAAGCTGCCCAAGAAGATCCACTGCGCGTGCATCTGGATCGTGTCCGTGGGCACCGTCCTGTCCTCGTACTTCATACCTCGCCGCCAACTCCTGGATGCAGCACCCGACCGGCTACAAGGTCGACAAGGCGACGGGCAAGGCCCAGCTCACCGACATATGGGCCGTCCTGACCCAGAACACCACGCTGGTCGTGGTCTTCCACACCCTCACCGCCGCCTTCCTCACCGGCGCGGCGTTCATCGTCGGCATCTCCTCCCTCCACCTGTGGCGCGCCAAGCGCAAGCAGCTCAAGGGCGAGGAACTCGGCGAGAAGCAGCGCAAGCAGCTGCCGGCCATGCTCACCTCGCTGCGCGTCGGCCTGGTCGTGGCGGTCATCGCCGGTCTGGGCACAGCGATCAGCGGTGACTCGCTGGGCAAGGTGATGTACGAGCAGCAGCCCATGAAGATGGCGGCCGCCGAGGCCCTGTGGGAGACGCGCGGTCCCGCGCCCTTCTCGGTCTTCGCGGTCGGCGACGTCTCCAAGGGCCACAACAGCGTCGAGATCGAGATACCGGGTCTCCTCTCCTTCCTCGCCCACAGCAACTTCACCGAGTCCGTCCCCGGCATCAACGACATCGCGGCCCAGGAGGCCGCGCGCTACGGCGGCAAGCCGGACGACTACATTCCGAGCGTCTTCATGACCTTCTGGGGCTTCCGCCTCATGATCGGCTTCGGGATGACCTCGTTCGTCGTGGGCCTGATCGGACTGTGGACCACCCGGCGGAAGTTCTGGCTGGCGCCCGAGCGCCGCCGGGGCGAGGACGAGATCCCCGCGCTGATGCTCACCAAGTCCCGGGAACTGGGCCCGTTCCTGACCAAGTGGTCCTGGCGCGTCGGCATCCTCACCATGGGATTCCCCCTGATCGCCAACTCCTTCGGCTGGATCTTCACCGAGATGGGCCGCCAGCCCTGGGCCGTCTACGGGCAGATGAAGACGGGCGACGCGATCTCCCCGGGCGTGAGCCAGGGCGAAGTCCTCACCTCCCTGCTGGTGTTCACCGCCCTGTACGCGGTGCTCGCGGTCGTCGAGGTCAGGCTGCTGGCCAAGTACGCCAAGGCCGGGCCCGACACGGACGAGAAGCCCCCGGCCAAGGACCCCAGGCTGCGCCTGCCCTCCGGCGGATCCGGCGCGGACCGGGCAGCCGAGGCCGCCGAGGACGCCGACAAGCCGATGACCTTCGCCTACTGACGCGTGAAATTCGCCTGCCGACGCTGACCTTCGCCTGCTGACGCGTGACTTTCACCTGCTGACGCGGCCACCGACGCGACCGGCGGAACGGAGAACCGACCATGCACCTCCACGACTTCTGGTTCCTGCTGATAGCCGTCCTGTGGACGGGCTACTTCTTCCTCGAGGGCTTCGACTTCGGCATCGGCGTGCTCACCAAGGCGCTCGCCAAGGACCGCACCGAACGGCGGGTGCTGATCAACACGATCGGCCCCGTCTGGGATGCCAACGAGGTCTGGCTCATCACCGCCGCCGGCGCCACCTTCGCGGCCTTCCCCGACTGGTACGCCACCCTCTTCAGCGGCTTCTACCTGCCGCTGCTCGCCGTCCTGGTCTGCCTGATCGTGCGCGGCGTCGCGTTCGAGTACCGGCACAAGCGCAGCGGTGAGCGCTGGCAGCGCAACTGGGAACACGCCATCTTCTGGTGCTCGTTGATCCCCGCCTTCCTCTGGGGCGTCGCCTTCGCCAACATCGTGCGCGGGGTGCCGATCGGCCCGGACAAGAACTTCACCGGTGGCCTGGCCGACCTGCTGAGCCCCTACGCCCTGCTGGGCGGCCTCCTCACGCTCGTCCTCTTCACCTTCCACGGCGCGGTCTTCGCCGCCCTCAAGACGGTCGGCGACATCCGGCACCGGGCCAGGGCCTTCGCCGCCCGGTCCGGACTGGCCGCCGGGCTCCTGCTCGTGGCCTTCCTCGCCTGGACCCAGGCCGACGCGGGCAACGGACGCAGCCTGCCCGCCCTGGTCGTCGCGGTGGCGGCGCTGGCCGCCGCGCTGGTCATGAACCGGCTGGGCCGGGAGGGCTGGGCGTTCGCCCTGTCCGGTCTCACCGTCGTGGCCGCCTTCGCGATGCTCTTCCTCGCCCTCTTCCCGGACGTCATGCCCTCCTCCAGCAACGCGCAGTGGAGCCTGACCGTCACCAACGCCGCCTCCAGCCCCTACACGTTGAGGATCATGACCTGGGTCGCGGGCTTCATGACGCCCGTGATCCTGGCCTACCAGGCCTGGACGTACTGGGTCTTCCGGCAGAGGATCGGCACTCAGCACATTCCCGCAGCTCACTGAGGAACGGTGGAAGATGAGGCCCGTAGATCCCCGGCTGCTCCGGTACGCGTCGGCGACCCGGTTCTTCCTGATCGCCTCCGTGGTGCTGGGGCTGGCCGGGGCCGGACTGGTCGTCGTCCAGGCGATGGTGATCGCCGAAACCGTGACGGGCGCCTTCGAGCGCGGGCGCACGGCCGGTGAACTCGCCGTCCCCCTCGCCCTGCTGGCCGCGGCCGCGGCCGGCAGGGCCCTGGTCTCCTGGCTCACCGAGCTCGCCGCGCACCGGGCGAGCGCCGAGGTCAAGTCCCAGCTGCGCGGCCGGCTGCTGGCGCACACCACCCGGCTCGGCCCGGGAGCGGTGAACACCGGCGAGCTGACCGCCCTGGCCACCCGCGGGATCGACGCGCTGGACGACTACTTCGCCCGCTATCTGCCCCAGCTCGGGCTGGCGGTCGTGGTGCCCGTCGCCGTCCTGGCCCGTATCGTCTCCGCCGACTGGGTCTCGGCGCTCGTCATCGTCCTCACCCTTCCCCTCATCCCGCTGTTCATGGCGCTCATCGGCTGGGTCACCCAGTCCCGCATGGACCGCCAGTGGCGCTTGCTGTCCCGGCTCTCCGGGCACTTCCTCGACGTCGTCGCCGGGCTGCCGACGCTCAAGGTCTTCGGCCGGGCCAAGGCCCAGGCCGAGTCCATCCGTGCCATCACCGCCGACTACCGGCGCGCGACGCTGCGCACCCTGCGCATCGCCTTCCTCTCCTCCTTCGCCCTGGAACTGCTCTCCACCCTCTCGGTCGCCCTGGTCGCGGTGGGCATCGGCATGCGGCTGGTGCACGGAGAGCTCGACCTCTACACCGGTCTGCTGGTGCTCGTCCTGGCGCCCGAGGCGTATCTGCCGCTGCGGCAGGTGGGCGCGCAGTACCACGCGGCGGCGGAGGGACTGGCCGCGGCCGACCGGGTCTTCGCCGTGCTGGAGACCGAACCGCCGGCGGCGGGCACCCTTCCCCCGCCCGACGCCCGGGGCGCGGCGCTCTCCGTCGACCGGCTGGTGGTCCGCCACCCGGGCCGGGACCGGCCCTCCCTGGCCGAGACCTCGTTCGAGGTGCGGCCCGGGGAGACGGTCGCCCTGACCGGGGCCAGCGGCTCCGGCAAGTCGACCCTGCTGAACGTCCTCCTCGGCCTCGAACGCCCCGCGGGCGGGCGGGTGTCCGTGGACGGCGTCGATCTGTCATCGCTCTCCCCCGAAAGCTGGCGGGCCCAGGTCGCCTGGGTCCCGCAACGGCCCCATCTCTTCGCCGGCACCGTCGCCGAGAACGTACGGCTGGCGCGGCCCGACGCCACCGACGCACAGCTGCGTGACGCACTCCGCGCGGCCGGTGCGCTCGATTTCGTCTCCATGATGGAGCACGGCACTGACACCCGCCTCGGCGACGACGGAGCCGGTCTGTCGGCAGGTCAGCGCCAACGTCTCGCCCTGGCACGGGCGTTCCTCGCCGACCGCCCCGTCCTCCTGCTCGACGAGCCGACGGCGAACCTGGACGGCGAGACGGAGGCGGCCGTCGTCGAGGCGGTGCGGCGGCTCGCCGAGGGGCGGACGGTGCTGCTGATCGTGCACCGCCCGGCGCTGCTGGCCGTCGCCGACCGGGTGGTCCGGCTGGGCGAGCCGGTGGAAGCGCCCGCTCCCGTACCGGTGTTGACGCCCGCCGCGCCGGCCGAGGCGCCCGGTGCCGCGGCCGGTCCGGCCGATGACGCCCCCCGCGGCGAGCAGGGGGGCCGGCCCCGCTCGGCGCTGGCCCGCGTGCGCGCCGAAGGCCGCCCGCGGCAGGGCAGGTTCTGGCTCGCGCTGCTGCTCGGCAGCCTGGCGCTGGCCAGTGCGACCGGCCTGATGGCCGTGTCGGGCTGGCTGATCTCCCGTGCCTCCCAACAGCCGCCCGTCCTCTACCTGATGGTGGCCGTCACCGCGACGCGCGCCTTCGGCATCGGCCGTTCCGTCTTCCGCTATGCCGAGCGCCTCGTCTCCCACGACGCGGTGCTGCGCGCGCTGGCCGGACTGCGGGTCTCGGTCTACCGGCGGCTGGAGCGGCTGGCCCCCGCCGGGCTGCGCGACACCCGTCGCGGCGATCTGCTGTCCCGGCTGGTCACCGACGTGGACACGCTCCAGGACTACTTCCTGCGCTGGTTGCTGCCGGTCGGCTCGGCCGTCCTGGTGGGCGGCGCGTCCGTCGCGTTCACGGCCTGGCTGCTCCCGGAGGCCGGCGCGGTGCTGGCGGCCGGCCTGCTGGCCGCGGGCGTCGCCGTGCCCCTGCTGTCGGCCGCCGTCGCCCGGCGGGCCGAGCGACGGCTCGCGCCCGTGCGCGGCGAGCTGTCGGCCGGGGTGGTGGGTCTGCTGTCCGGCACGGCCGAACTCACGGTCGCCGGTGCGCTGCCGGGCCGGCTCGCGGGGCTGCGCCGGGTGGACGCCACCCTGACCCGCATCGCCCGCCGGGCCTCCGCCGCCACCGCCCTGGGCGCCGGACTGACCACGCTGGCCGCCGGGTTGACCGTCGCGGCGTCGGCCTGGGCGGGCGTGATCGCGGTCCATGACGGCCGGTTGGGGGGTGTGTGGCTCGCGGTGGTCGTTCTGACGCCGCTGGCCGCGTTCGAGGCGGTGACGGGGCTTCCCCTGGCGGTCCAGCACCGCCAGCGGGTGCGCCGTTCCGCGGAGCGGGTGTACGAGGTGCTGGACGCTCCCGAGCCGGTGCGCGACGGGACGGACCCGGCGCCGTCGTCCCCGTTCCCGCTGCGCCTGACGGGCGTGACCGCGCGCTACCCCGGCCGTACGGAACCGGCGTTGCGGGACTTCGGCCTGGAGCTGACGGCGGGCCGCAGGGTCGCGGTCGTCGGGCGGTCCGGCGCGGGCAAGACGACGCTCGCGCAGGTGCTGCTGCGTTTCCTGGACGTCGATGCGGGGGCGTACGCCCTCGGCGGCCGGGACGCGACAGGGATGGACGGTGACGCCGTGCGCCGTCTGGTGGGTCTGTGCGCCCAGGACGCGCACCTCTTCGACAGTTCGGTGCGCGAGAACCTGCGGCTCGCGCGTCCGGACGCCGACGACGCGCGGCTGCGCGAGGCGTTGCGGGCGGCCCGGTTGCTGGACTGGGTCGAGGCGCTGCCCCGCGGTCTCGACACGCTGGTCGGGGAGCACGGCGCGCACCTGTCGGGCGGCCAGCGGCAGCGGCTGGCGCTCGCCCGCGCGCTGCTGGCGGACTTCCCGGTGCTGGTGCTGGACGAGCCCGCCGAGCACCTGGACGTGGTGACCGCCGACGCGCTGACCGCGGACCTGCTGGCGGCCACCGAGGGGCGGACCACGGTGCTGATCACGCACCGGCTGGCCGGGCTGGACGCGGTCGACGAGGTGATCGTGCTGGACGACGGGCGCGTCGTGGAACGGGGTGCGTACCGGGAACTGGCGGAGGCGGACGGAACGTTCCGGTTGATGCTGGAGCGGGAACGGGCGGAGGCCTACCTGGTGCATCCGCCGCTTTCGGCAGATCCGTCGCTTTCCCTGGCAAAAGGCACTTATTAGTCTCTGGGTATGCCCCCCACGGAAGACCCCTCCGGCCCCCAGGACACCACCATGCCCCGGGGGTCGCTGGACCCGCTGGCCGCCGCCACGGAGGCCACCCGGAGCCTCCAGGGCATGTCGACCGAGCTGACCGCGCGGATCCCCCAACTCCTGGAGGCCATGCGGTCGGTCGGCACCGGGCCGGAGCTGCACGGCACGCTCGACCGGATCGCCGGGACCGCCGCCGAACTCGCCGACGCCCGCCATGCCGCCATCGCCGTCACGGAGGCCGCCGACCCCGTCGGCGAGGGACTCGCCGACTTCGTCACCTACGGCGTTCCCGAGGAGGAACTCCGGCGCATAGGAGCACACCCCGGCAGCCGGGAGCTGCTGGGCGCCCTGCTGAGCCGGAGCGCGCCGACCGGCGCTCCCGGCGACTTCCTGGCCGTCCCCATCCGCGTGGACGGCGAGATCTTCGGCAACCTCTATCTGACCGGGAAGCGCGGTGGCGGCGAGTTCGGCGTCGCGGACCTGCACATGGTGAAGATCCTGGCCACCGAGGCGGGGATCGCGATCGGCAACGCCCGGGTGTACGAGCAGGGCCGGCAGCGCATGCGCTGGATCGACGGCTCGGTGGCGGTCACCACGGCGCTGCTGTCCGGCAGCGACGCCGAGGACGCGCTGGCCGTCGTCGCCGAACAGGCCCGCAGGCTCGCGGACTCGGCCGCCGGGATCGTGCTGCTGCCGGACGACGAGGGCGGGCTGGAGATGGTGGCCGTCTCCGCCGACGACCCGGCGGGGCTGCTGGGGACGGTGATGCCGTCGCACAGCCCTGTGGTCGCGCAGCTCCTCGCGGGCGAGCCGGTGTTCGTCGAGGATTCGGCCACCGACCCCCGCATGGTCACGGACGTGGCCCCGCGCTTCGGGCCGAGCATGCTGCTGCCGCTCAAGAGCGGCGGCCGGGTGCTGGGCACCCTCGCCGTCCCCCGTGACCGGGGTGCCCGTCCGTACACGGCCGCCGAGCGCACGCTGGCGGGCCAGTTCGCCGCGCAGGCCGCGCTCGCGCTCGTGCTGGCGGAGGCGCAGCGCGACCGCGAGCGGCTGGCCGTCTACGAGGACCGCGACCGCATCGCCCGCGACCTCCACGACCTCGTCATCCAGCGGCTGTTCGCGACCGGCCTGCTGCTGGAGAGCGCGCAGCGCAAGGCGGTGGTGCCGGCCGTGCGGACCACGGTCGGACAGGCCGTGGACGAACTCGACGTGACCATCCAGGAGATCCGCACGGCGATCTTCGCCCTCCAGCAGGGTCCCGCGGAGGCGCCCGCCGGGCTGCGGACGCGCGTGCTGCGGGAGATCGGTACGGCGGCCGTGCCGCTCGGCTTCCAGCCGTCGGCGACGTTCGTCGGGGCGGTCGACGCCAAGGTCGGCGAGCGCGCCGGGAAGAACCTCGTCGCGGCGCTGCGGGAGGCCCTGTCCAACGCCTTCCGGCACGCGCGGGCGTCGCGCATCGAGGTCGTCGTCGACGCCACGGCGCGCCTGCCCGACGGCAGGGAGGCGGTCCGGCTCACCGTCGCGGACGACGGCGTCGGCATCCCGGAGGGCGGCCGGCGCAGCGGGCTGCGGAACCTCGCCAAGCGGGCCGAGTCGCTGGGCGGCTCCAGTTCGTACGGGCCGGGGCTGGACGGGCGCGGGACGCGGGTGGTGTGGGAGGCGCCGCTCTAGCCGCCGGTCGCGTGGCCCGCGGCGGGCCACGGCAGGCCGTGACGGGCCACGGCGGGCCGCGATGGGCCGCGTCCTCCGAACGGTCCTCTGCGGAAGCGCGTCCCGGCGGTCCGCGACACGATCGCGTCCATGCGGCGACTGCGATCCCACCGTTCCCGCCGGGCGCGTCCGTGCCGGTCCCACCGGCGCGCGGCCGGTGCCTTCTGCGCCCTGTGCGCCGTGATGTACCCGGTGCTCGCCTCCGGGCCCTCGGCCGCCGTGCGGGCCCCGGACCGGCTCGCCCGGGCCGGTGCCGACGTCTACCGCCTCGCCCGGGAGGAGGCGCTGGTCAGGGAGCGTTACGAGAAGGCCCTGCCCGCCGCGCGGGAGCGCCGGGCGGAGGCCGAACGCCTGCGGCAGCGGCTCAGCGGAGAGCGGTTCGTCTCGTCGGTGCTGCGCGAGGACGCGGGGGCGGCCGCCCGGGCGCAGTACCGCACCGGCGGCTTCACCGCCAGGGACAGCCTGCGCCTTTCGGCGGACGATCCGTTCGAGCTGCTGGCCCTCCAGGAGACCGACGCCGGACGACGGGATCGGCTGGCCCGCAGGCTGAGCGATGCCGACGACCGCGGCAGGGCCCTGGAGCTGCGGGAACGGTCCGTCGCATCCTCCTGGCAGGCGCTGGACCGGGACACGGCGATGCTGCGCAGGACCCTGGGCGGGGCCGTCGACCGACTGGCGGCGGCACGCGACGAGCTCGACGGGATGGCGGCGGCCGCGGTGGGCGGTGGCCACTGCGCCCCGGTCGACCGCGACGCCCTGGACGCGGACGACGACGCGCGCCCGGAGGGGGACCGGGACGGGCCCGGCTGGACGCGCCCGGTGCTCTCGTACCGGCTCTCGGCCGGGTACGGCGGCTCCGGCGCGAACTGGTCCGGTACGCACACCGGGCAGGACTTCGCGGTCCCCACCGGTACTCCGGTGCGCTCGGTGGGACCGGGCACGGTGGTCGACACGGGCTGCGGCGGGGCGTTCGGCATCAGCCTGGTGGTCCGGCACCCGGGCGGCTGGTACTCGCAGTACGCGCACCTGGCCGCGGCGTTCGTGGCGCCGGGGCGGCGGGTGCGGCCCGGGGAGTGGATCGGCCTCTCCGGGACCACGGGCAACTCCACCGGGCCCCATCTGCACTTCGAGGTCCGCACGAGCCCGGAGTTCGGGACCTCCGTCGATCCGGTGGAGTGGCTGCACGGGCGCGGCGTGGGTCTGTGAGGCCGGTGCTGCCCGTGGTCATGCCCGTGGTCATGAGGGGCCGTACCTGCCGTACCTACGGAAGGGCCACACCTGAGGACGGGCTGCGGTCACGGGCAGCTGCGCAGAATCCTCTCGATGACCTCCGCGACGCCGTCGTCGTTGTTGCCGGCGGTGCGGTGCGTGGTGGCGGCCAGGACGTCGGGGTGGGCGTTGGCCATCGCGTACGAGGTGCCGGCCCAGCAGAGCATCTCCAGGTCGTTGGGCATGTCCCCGAACGCCACGACCTCCTCGGGCGTGATGCCGTGCCCGGCGCAGTACCGGGCCAGGGTGCTGGCCTTGCTGACCCCGGGTCCGCTGATCTCCAGCAGTGCCGTCGGGCTGGAGCGGGTGAACGAGCCGTGGGCGCCGGCCGCCGCGCGGGCGCGGGCGAGGAAGTCGTCGGGGGCGAGTTCGGGGTGGTGGGCGAGCAGTTTGAGGACGGGGCCGCAGGGGGTGCCGTCGTACCCGCGGGCGTCCTCGGCGAGGAACTCCTCGGCGGTGGCCACGACCGCGTCGTCGCTGAGCATGAACGGCGGGTACTGCGGCTCGTAGTGGAAGCCGGTGGTGCGCTCGACGGCGAACGTCGAGCCGGGGACGGCGGTGCGCACCATGTGGACGACGGCGAGGGCGTCGGTGCGCTCCAGCGGCCGGACCTCGACGAACCGGCCGCCGTCGCGCAGGTCCACGACGGCGGCGCCGTTCGCGCAGATCGCGAGCCCGTGGCCGTGGACGTGGTCGCTGGCCACGTCCATCCAGCGGGTCGGGCGGCCGGTGACGAAGAAGACCTCGATGCCGGCGGCCTCGGCGGCGGCCAGCGCGGCGACGGTGCGGTCCGAGACCGTCTTGTCGTCCCGCAGCAGGGTGCCGTCGAGATCGGTGGCGATCAGCCGGGGTATCGGGGGTCTCCGGCGGCCGGCCGGGGTCTCGGGCTGCTCGGTAGCTGAAGTCACGGTCCCATTCTCGGCCACGTGGTGCGGCGGGGCGCACGCGTGCGCGGACGATCGTGGACGACCGGGCTTCCGGTCCGTGCGCCGATGGCTCAGTGGCCCAGCTTGTCGAGTGCCTCCGTGGCGATCCGCTCGAAGACCTGCTGGTCGGCGGCGAAGTCCGAGTCCGGGATGGGCCAGTGGACGACGATCTCCGTGAAGCCCAGGGCGAAGTGCTCGCCCGCGAAGTCGACGAAGGCCTCCAGGGACTCCAGCGGTCGGCCGCGGTCGGGCGTGAAGCCGGTGAGCAGGATCTTGTCCAGCTCCGCCACGTCCCGGCCGGCCTCCTCGCAGGCCGCGCCGAGCTTCGCGAGCTGGCCGCGGAGGGCCGCGCGGGACTCCTCCGGCGTGCCGGTCTCGAAGAGCTTGGGGTCGCCCGTGGTCACCCACGCCTGGCCGTGGCGTGCCGCCAGCCGCAGTCCGCGTGGGCCGGTGGCGGCGACGGCGAAGGGCAGCCGCGGCCGCTGGACGCAGCCGGGGATGTTGCGGGCCTCGTCCGCCGAGTAGAACGTGCCCTGGTGGGTGACGGCGTTCTCGGTCAGCAGCCGGTCGAGCAGCGGGACGAACTCCGCGAAGCGGTCGGCGCGTTCCCGGGGGGACCACGCCTCCTGGCCCAGCGCCGTCGCGTCGAAGCCCGACCCGCCCGCCCCTATGCCCAGGGTGATGCGGCCGCCGGAGACGTCGTCCAGCGAGATGAGGTCCTTGGCCAGGGTGACCGGGTGCCGGAAGTTCGGCGAGGTGACGAGGGTGCCCAGGCGCATCCGGGAGGTCGCCGCGGCCGCGGCGGTCAGCGTGGGGACGGCGCCGAACCAGGGGCCGTCGCGGAAGGTGCGCCAGGAGAGGTGGTCGTAGGTGTACGCGGTGTGGAAGCCGAGCTCCTCGGCGCGCAGCCACTGGTCGCGGCCGCCCTCGTGCCAGCGGCGGGTGGGGAGGATCACGGTGCTCAGGCGATGGGGCGAGGTCATGCCCCGAGCCTACGGCGAGGCCCCGGGAAGGCCGTCGGCGAGGGCGCCGAGGCCGTCGGTCAGGGCGGGAAGGCCGTCGGTGAGGGCGGCGAGGAGGGAGAATCGGGACAGGGGCCCCTTCCGGGCGTGCCCCCGCCTCCACGGAGTCTGGGAGGTCACCGTGCGAGAGACCCGTTTCACCCCCGACCGCGGGCTGACCACCCGCATGGTCACCACGATGTTCTTCATCGGGCTGCTCTACGTGGTGTTCGTCGGCGCTCTGATCGTGCTGCTGCGCGGGGCCTGGCCGGTCGTGCTGTTGCTGGCTGGCGGCGTGTTCGTCGCGCAGTTCTGGTTCAGCGACCGCATCGCGGCGTACGGCATGGGCGCCCGCGAGGTCACCCCGAGGGAGGCGCCGGAGCTGCACGGCGCGGTGGACCGGCTGTGCGCCCTGGCGGACATGCCCAAGCCGCGGGTGGCGATCGCCGACACCGATGTGCCCAATGCCTTTGCCACCGGGCGCAACCGGAACAACGCGCTGGTCTGCGCGACGACGGGGCTGCTGCGCCGGCTGGAGCCGGAGGAGTTTGGAGGGCGTGCTGGCCCATGAGCTCTCGCACGTGGCGCACCGGGACGTGGCGGTGATGACCATCGCGTCGTTCCTCGGGGTGCTGGCCGGGATCATCACCCGGATCGGGCTGTGGGGAGGGCTGCGCCGGGCCGGTGGGCGGGATGCCAACACCGCCCTGCTGATGGTGGTGATTCCGCTGGTCAGCGCCGTGGTGTACGTCATCAGCTTCCTGCTGACGCGGCTGCTGTCCCGCTACCGGAGCTGTCGGCCGACCCGGGCGGCCGCGCTGCTTAGACGGGGCCGGCCCGTCGGCGCGTGGCGTCGGCTCTATCACCAAGGTCACCGGGGAGATAGCCCGGATCCTCTACGCTGGACCTCGGCGGCAAGCCAGAGCCGTTCAACGCCTTCTGGTTCGCCCCGCCTTGTCCAAGGAGACTCTGCAGTCGGCCATGCTCTCTTCGTCACCCGACGTTGTGACCACAGCGGCTGGACCAGCTCGCCGGGATCTACGGTGCAGGCTCGGGCAGGCGTGAGGGCGCGCGGCTCGCCTGGGGCGCGAGAGCGCGGCCGGGCTGGCAAAACGCATGAGATGCCGGGCCGGCCGGTGGGAGGGCGTTGGGCAGGAGACGGGGCAGACAACGAGGGGTCGGCAAGGGCCGCCGGATAGGAGGCCGTGGAGCCGTGGGATTCCTGGGACGTCATCCTCTGGGCGCAGCAAGCCTGTCCGCCCGGACCTCGACCAGCTCTTCGCCCATGCCCTCCGCGGCCGTCACCCTCAAGGCGGCCGCCGGGCTGGACCCGACCGGGCTGGGGTCGGTGTGCTTCGCCAGCGTGGAGGGCGGGGCCTTCGACGGCGTGCGGCAGGAGGTGGAGGAGCTGCTGGACGCGGACACGGGGCGTGGCGGGGCGCACGTGGAGTTCAGCCGGGACGGCTACGGCTACACCTGGCTGCTCGCACGGCACGCTCCGGAGGACCCGGCGGGCCTGGTCAACGATCTTCATGCCGTCAACACGCTCCTTCAGGAGGGCGGGGTCGGACCTCAGCTGCTGTGCTCGCCTGATGAGCTTCCACGATGCCCGGCAGAGGTC
>NZ_BAAAXZ010000050.1:0-13677 GCF_039535865.1 Streptomyces thioluteus | reverse complement strand
GGGCGCGAAGGTGTGGGCGCCGTCGGGGTGATGGGGAGAAGGATGCGGATACGAGGCCCGTAGGTGCCCATCTTGAGGAGGACACAGCGGCGATCAGCACACGGAGCCGACGGTCGGGGCGGAGGTGTGCGCGTCGCGGCAGCCAGCTGTGTCAGCGGCCACATCGGGCCTTGACGGCTGAGTCCGACACCGATGGCCAACGCCGCGATGAGCTGCGTGGAGTGGCTCAGACCGGACCCGTAGTCTATGTGGCAGAGTGCCAACCATGTCGAACGTGCCGCTCCTTGATGCCGACGAGGAGGAGGCCGAGCAGCATCACGACGGACCCGAGCAGGGTTGTAGAGGATGAAGCGCCAGGCGCCGCGCTCCCTTCCCTCGCCCGCCCCAGCGGGAGATCAGGAAGTACATGGGACGAGCACCGTCTCGAACGCCAGGAAGAACAGCACGAGGTCGAGGACGGGCGAAGCTCGCGAGGGAGCCGCCTTCGAGCAGGAGCAGCAGCGCCACGTACGCCTTGGGTGACGGACCTTCGGGGCGGCGGAAGTAGCTGTACAGCGCGCAGAGGAAGGTGAGGAGCGAGTGTCACGGACGAGGTGGAGTAGGGGGAGCGAGACCCGTCGACGCCGAGGTGGATCCGGATGCCGAGGGCCGGGATCCAGCCGTACGTCGGTGGTGGCCTGCATCCTGGCCGGGTCGGTCGTGGTCGAAGACCGCGGCCAGGGCGACGGACAGGGCGAGCACGGCGCCTGTGGACGGTGAACGCCGTGCCGCAGGACGGCCTGTTCGGGGCTGCGGCCCTTGAGGCAGGGCGGGCCGGGAAGCAGGGCGGCGACGGCTCCGAGGAGGGGGACGACGACGAATCGCGGCGAGGCAGGATCTGCAAAGGCGCTGGTGCTCACGGTCGGGCTCGGAGGCTACGGGGCGGTAGTGCTCACGGTTCAGGCTCCGGAGGCTACGAGGACGGCGGCGACGGCCAGTAGACGACGGATGCCTGCGAACAGGACGGTTCAGATAGGTCATGGGTTTGCCGGTCTGGTGCCCCGCCGGACGGCCGCAGCCCAGCAGTCCGGGCGCGGTTGCCCGCGCCGCGCACCGTAGCCCTCGACGACCTCGCGGCGAGGAAGCGGCGAGTGAGACGGGCTGGCGCCGAGCACTGGCGAGGCCCGGACGACGACGAGGGCAGCGCACGACAGGCGTCGAGGTGGAAGCCCGCACGGCGGCGTGCCGGTGGAAGGGTAGCCGAGTCAGGAGCCGGCCGGGGTCGACGGGTCCTGGCTGCCGGAGACGCTGGCCGTATGCCGCCTCGTGGGTGGCGATCGTCCTCCTCTCGGAGACGGCGGGGGCCGCCTCGGGGTCCGGCGGCGACGGCGACCCATGGGGGTGCGACGGCGGCGAGCGCTGTGACGCGCCGCCAGGCGTGCGAGGACGACGTAGCGCGCCGGCGAGGCACAGCACGGTGCCGAGGCAGGGATGTGTGTGGCTGGTCGGGGCGAGGGAGTGCCCGTCGAACCAGTCGGGGAGGCTGCCAGGCGGCGAGGCCAAGCCCGAGGGTGGGGACGAGGAGGACCCACAGGACGGCGGTCATGTGCGCGGGGTTCGCGGCGTGGTCGGCGGCCTCGGGCTCGCGGCCGTGGAAGCCCATGAGCCACAGGCGCATGGCGTAGCCGGCGGTCGAGGACGGCACGTGTGACCAGCCCGGCGACAGAGGACGGTCCAGCCGGCCGCGCCGGGGATGCCGTCGGCCTGCCCGCGGGCGGCGTGCTCGGCAGCGCCGAGGACGTGCCTCCTGTGAGAGAAGAAGCCGCTGAAGGGCGGATACCGCGGCGAGCGCGACAGGGCGACGGTCATCGTCCAGTACGCGTCGGATGCGCGCCGGGCGAGCCGCACCGTGCGGGACGTCGCGGCCAGCGAGTTGGTGCCGGCGGACCGTGGAGACCACGCCCGCCGCGAGGAAGAGGAGGGCCTTGAACGCGCGTGCGAGATCAGATGGAAAGACGGCCGCGCCGCGGTCGCCGACTGGCCAGGCGCCGGTCATGTAGCCGAGCTGGCCGATCGTCGAATAGGCCAGACGCGCTTGATGTCGTCTCTGGCTGATAGCGCGGCGAGGGCCGAGCCGACCATGGTGACCGCGGCCATGACCGCGAGCACACCAGGGCCGCCGTGGAGGGCGGCGAAGACGTAGGGAGGAGCCGGGCCACGAGGTAGACGCTCGGCCGCGGACCATCGTCGCGGGCGTGGGATCAGAGGCCGAGACGGTGTCGGGACCGGCCATCGCAGTCGGCAGCCAGGTGTGCAGCGGAAACTGGGGCGGACTTGCCCGCCACCCCGGCGAGCAGCAGCAGCGCGTCGAGGGTGGGGTGGGCCAGGCCGCCGGACGCGGCGGTGGCCACGATCCCGTCGATCCGGAAGGTCCCGGCGTCGGCGGCGAGCGCGAAGACGCCGATCAGGAACGGGACGTCGCCGGCCTTGGTGACCAGGAACGCCTTGAGGGAGGCGGCCCGGGCGGCCTCGGTCTCCCAGTAGTGGCCGACGAGGAAGTACGAGCAGATGCCCATGACCTCCCAGCCGACCAGCAGCACCATCAGGTCGCCGGAGTAGACGACGAGCAGCATCGCGGAGGTGAACAGGGAGACCAGCGCGGCGTAGGAGGGGTAGCGCGGATCGTCGCGCAGGTACGCCGTCGAATAGACCTGCACACACGTGGCGACGACGCCGACGAGCACGGCGACGAGGACGGCGAAGCCGTCCAGGTGCAGGGCGAGGTCGATGGGCACGGAGCCGGTCGGGGTGAGCCGGGTCGCCGCGTCCAGCGGCCGGCCGCCGCCCTGCTGCCAGGCCACCACCACGGCCAGCACGGCGGCGACGGCGGTCGGCAGGACGGCGAGCGGGCGGACGAAACCGGGGGCGCGGCGGCCGGCCAGGATGCCGCCGACGGCGCCGAGGAAGGGCAGCAGCGGGACGAGCGCGGCGGTGGTCGTGGTCGTCACGCGGCGGCCTCGGCCTTCTCCCCGCGCGCGGCGTCCTCGCCGGCGGGCTGGGGGTCGTTCGCGTCCTCGCGCAGGTCGCGGAGCCGGTCGATGTCGGCGGTGCCGCGGTTGCGGTGGACGAGCAGGACGATCGCCAGGCCGATGCCGATCTCGGCGGCGGCGATGGCGATGGTGAAGAGGGTGAGCGCCTGTCCGGCGTGGAGCTCGTCCCGGAGCCATACGTCGAAGGCGACGAGGTTGAGGTTGACGGCGTTGAGCATCAGCTCGACCGACAGCAGGACGAGGACGGCGTTGCGCCGGGCGAGGACGCCGTACAGGCCCGTGCAGAAGAGGAGGGCGGCGAGGACCGCGGGGTAGACGAGGTGCATCAGTTCTCCTCCTTCTCCTTCCCGTCCCCGGCGGCCCGCCTGCGGGACAGCACGATCGCCCCGACGAGCGCGGCGAGCAGCAGGACGGACAGCGCCTCGAAGGGCAGCACCCAGTACCGGAAGAGCATCTCGCCGGTCACCTCGGTGGAGCCCCGGACCTGGCCGCGGACCCCGATCCACGACGTCCGGAAGGCGTCCGCGACCACCCAGACGAGGGCCACCGCGGCGGCCCCGGCCACCGCGAGCGCCGCCGGGCGGTTGCCCGAGTCGGCGTCCGGGGAGCGGCCGATGGGCGCCTTGGTGAGCATCAGCCCGAACAACAGGAGGACGACCACGGAGCCGACGTAGATCAACACCTGCACCCAGGCGATGAACTCGGCCGTCAGCAGCAGGTACTCCACCGCCAGCCCGCCGAGCGCCACGACCAGCCACAGGGCGGCGTGCACCAGCTGCCTGGTGGTGACCGTCAGGACGGCGGCGCCGAGGGTGACGACGCCGACCAGCAGGAAGGCGATCTCGATACCGCTCGGGGAGAGGAAGCCGTGGGCGCCCGCGGCGAGCGTGCTGCTCATGCTCCGTCCTCCTTCGCTTCCTTGTCCTGCGCTTCCTTCTCCTGCGCTTCCTTCTCCTTGGCGAGCTTCTCCGCCGTCTTGCGGGCCGCCGCGACCTCCTTGGGCTCCTCCGCCCCCGGGTCGAGCGCGGGCGGCTCGGGCACCGTCCACATCCACTCGCGCAGCCGGTCCCGTTCATGGGTCAGGTCGCGGATGTCCGTCTCCGCGTACTCGAACTCCGGCGACCAGAAGAGGGCGTCGAACGGACACACCTCGATGCAGATGCCGCAGTACATGCACAGCGCGAAGTCGATCGCGAACCGGTCCAGCACGTTGCGGCTGCGCTCGCGGCCGCCGGGCGCGGCCGGCGGGACGGTCTCCTTGTGGGAGTCGATGTAGATGCACCAGTCCGGGCACTCGCGGGCGCACAGCATGCAGACCGTGCAGTTCTCCTCGAACAGGCCGATCACGCCGCGGGTGCGGGGGGCCAGTTCGGGCTGCGCGTCCGGGTACGGGACGGTCTCCGCGCGGCGGGTGAGCGTGCGGAGGGTGACGGCCAGCCCCTTGGCGAGGCCGCTGCCGGGGATGTTCATGAGATCGCCACCTTGACGACGCCGGTCAGCGCGATCTGCGCGAGGGCGAGCGGGATGAGGACGGTCCAGGCGAGCTTCTGCAGCTGGTCCTCGCGCAGCCGCGGGTAGGTGACCCGCAGCCAGATCACGACGAACGCCAGCACCGCCGCCTTCAGCAGCATCCACACCCAGCCGAGCCCGTCGGCCCCGAACGGGCCGTGCCAGCCGCCGAGGAACAGCGCCGACGTCAGGGCGCACAGCACGACGATGCCCGCGTACTCGGACAGCAGGAACATCGCGAACCGCAGGCCCGTGTACTCGGTGTACGCGCCGAAGATGATCTCCGAGTCGGCCACCGGCATGTCGAACGGCGGCCGCTGCAGCTCCGCGAGGCCCGCGGTGAAGAACACCAGCCCGCCGACGATCTGCCACGGCACCCACCACCAGTGGAACGCGTCCACGATCCCCGGCAGCGAGACCGTGCCCGCGGCCATCGCCACGGACGCGGCGGCGAGCAGCATCGGCAGCTCGTACGCCATCAGCTGGGCGGCCGTCCGCAACGCGCCCAGCAGCGAGAACTTGTTGGCCGACGCCCAGCCGCCCATCAGCGAGCCGAGGACGCCGACGCCCATCACGGCGAGCACGAAGAAGACGCCCGCGTCGATGTACCAGCCGACGGCCCGGCCCGGGCCGATCGGGATCGCGACCAGGACGAGGAGATACGGCAGCAGCGCGACGGCCGGGGCGAGCTGGAAGACCCGCCGGTCGGCGTCGGCCGGGACGATGTCCTCCTTCTGCGCGAACTTCACACCGTCCGCGACGAGCTGCGCCCACCCGTGGAACCCGCCCGCGTACATCGGCCCGAGCCGCCCCTGCATATGGGCCATCACCTTGTGCTCCGCCTGCCCGACGAGCAGGGGGAACACCAGGAAGACGCCGAACAGGGCAACGAGGCGCAGCACCACGTCGAGGGTGTCGCTGCTGCTCATGCGGGGTCGCCTCCGGCGGGGTCGGGGTCGTTCTCGGCGCGCTTCGCGCGGGGCGCGCCTTCGGCGCGGGGTTCCGGAGCCGCTCCGGTCCCGTCCGCCGGGCCGGGCTCGGCGGGCTCGGCGCCCGGGGCGTCGTCGCGTACGGGCGCGGACGATCCGTCGGGCGCGCCCGGGCCCTCGCCGGTCTCCGGCGCGGGGGCCGGCTTCGCCGACGGCTCGTCGAAGGCGGGACGCGCGTGGTGCCACGGGGCGTCGGACGAATGCGGCGCGGGCCGTTCCGCGGCTGCTGCGCCCTCGGCCCGCCGGCTCGCGGAGCCGCCGCTCGCGCTGCGCGCGCGGCGGGCCGGTGCCGCACCGCCCGCCTGCTGGCTCGCCGATCCGTCGGCGGCGCTGCGGGTACGACGCGGCGGAGCGGGCGTGCCGTCGCCCGCGCCGGGCGCGGGCCCGGCGCCGTCCGCCTGCTGACTGGCCGAGCCGTCGCTCGCACTGCGCGTCCGACGCGCCGGAGGAGCGCCTTCCGCCGCCTGGCTCGCAGACCCGTCCGCCGCACTGCGCGCGCGCCGCGGCGCCGAAGCCGCACCGCCCTCCGCCTGGCTCGCAGACCCGTCCGCCGCGCTCCGCGCGCGGCGCGGGGCAGGGGCACCGCCCTCCGTCGCCTGGCCGGCCGAGCCCTCGCTCGCACTCCGCGCCCGCCGCACCGGGCGTTCGCCCTCCGCTCCCGCCGTCGCGCGCGCGGCGCGGGCCGGGCGGGCCGGGGCCGGCGGGAGCTGGCCCTTGAGCGGGCCCCACTCGTTCGGGTCCGGGACGCCGGGGGGCAGCATCTGACGGCGCTTCGGGCCGCCGTGCGCAGCACCCGCCGCAGGCTCCCCCGGCTCCTTCGCTCCGGGCCACGCCTTCGCCACCCGCGCCGCCAGCACGAAGTCCTTGCGCAGCGGGTGCCCCTCGAAGCCGTCGGGAAGCAGCAACGGCACCAGGTGCGGGTGGCCCGTGAAGTCGATGCCGAACATCTCGTGCGTCTCGCGCTCGTGCCACGCGGCCCCGGCGTACAGGTGCACCGCCGTCGGCAGGGCGGGCGCCTCGTGCGGCACGGTCGTCCGCAGCAGGAGCCGGCGCACGGGAGCGCCGTCCCGCGACGGCAGCGCCGCCACGTGCGCGCAGACGCGGAAGCCCGTGCCGGGCTCGTCGACGGCGCTGAGCCAGTCGAAGAAGGTGCAGCCCAGCGTGGTGCGGGCGGTGTCGAGCGCGGCGAGCCAGGTCCCGGCGGGGACGTCGACCGTGAGGAGCCCGTACGCCTCCTCGGCCGTGGCGCCGGCGCCGAAGACCTCCTCTGCGGGGCCGGGCAGCCAGCCGGTCATCGGGCACCCCCGGGCGGCGGGACGAGCCCGCTGCGGAGTTCGGCGGCGGACGCGCCGGAGCCGTACCGCTCCGCCGTCGACTCCTGCGCGATCTTCTCCTGGAGCTTGAGGATGCCCTGGAGGAGTGCCTCGGGACGCGGCGGGCAGCCGGGGACGTAGACGTCCACGGGGATGATCTGGTCGACGCCCTTGGTGACGGAGTACGAGTCCCAGTAGGGCCCGCCGCAGTTGGAGCAGGCGCCGAAGGAGATGACGTACTTCGGCTCGGGCATCTGCTCGTAGAGCCGCTTGACCGCGGGCGCCATCTTGTCCGTCACCGTGCCGGAGACGATCATGAGGTCGGCCTGGCGGGGGCCCGGCGCGAAGGGGATCACACCCAGCCGGATGAAGTCGTGCCGGGCCATCGACGCGGCGATGAACTCGATCGCGCAGCAGGCGAGTCCGAAGTTGAAGACCCAGAGGCTGTAGCGCCGGCCCCAGTTCAGGACCACCTTCATGGGCTCGGGGGCCAGCCGGGCCAGCGCGCCCAGCCGACGCGGTTCGGGAAGATCGACGGAACGTGTCACGTCCACTCCAGGACGCCCTTCTTCCATGCGTACAACAGGCCCACGGCGAGGAAGCCGAGGAAGACGAACATCTCGACGAGCGTGGCGGCGCCGTAGCCCGGGGCGGCGAAGACCGTGGCCCAGGGGAACAGGAAGACCGAGTCGACGGCGAAGATCACGTAGAGGAAGGCGTAGACGTAGTAGCGCACCTGGGTGTGCGCCCAGCCCTCGCCGACGGGGTCGACGCCGCACTCGTAGGTCAGCAGCTTCTCGGGCGTGGGGACCACGGGCCGCAGCAGCCGTCCGGCGCCGAAGGCGACGGCGACGAAGAGCACGCCGAGGACGGCGATCAGGCCGACGAGGCCGTATCCGTCGAAGTACGCGGTCGTCCCGTCGGTCGCAGCGGTCGCCTCCGGCACGTCCGGCCCCTCGCTCCCTGTGAACCTGTGCGGCGGTTTCGTCCGCATTCGACGATCTGTACGCACAGGAGTCTAGGTGGTGCCGGGCCGGGAGCGGGCCGCGCTGCCCGCCCCGGGGGTGGGGTTGTCCCCACCCGGCGGCTCCCGGGGCCCCCATGGCGGGAGGCGGCGGACGCCGGGCAGGCTGGTGACATGACCGCCCGCGCCACCCGCACCACCCGCACGGCCTCCGACGACGAGGCGCTGCCGCCCGCCCGGTTCGCCTTCGACGCCCGGACCTGGAAGGAGGTCGCCCATCTGCTGGGCAACCTGCTGACCGGCCTGGCCGGGTTCGTGTACACGGTGCTGTGGCTGTTCCCCGGCCTGGTGCTGTCGTTCACGGTCGTGGGCCTGCCCCTGCTGGCGGCGGGTCTGGGGGGCATGCGGCCGCTGGGACGGATGGAACGGGCGCGCGCGCGACGGCTGCTGGGCCTGCGGATCGACGAGCCGAGCCCGCTGCCGCGCGGGCGCCGCCGGGGGTTCGCGGCCTGGACCTGGGAGACCCTGAAGGACACCGTGGCGTGGCGCTCCACGCTGTACGCGATGGTCCGGCTGCCCTGGGGCGTGCTCACCTTCGGCGTCACGCTGGTGGCGCTCTTCGTCGCCTGGCCGGTCCTCGGCCATCTGGCCCGGGGGCTGACGTCCGTGGACCGGGCGATGGCGCGCGGGCTGCTCTCCCCGTCCAGCGAGCTGGAGCGCCGGGTGGCGGAGCTGGAGCAGGACCGCGGCGTGGTCGTCGACACCGCCGCCGCCGACCTCCGCCGCATCGAACGCGACCTGCACGACGGCGCCCAGGCCCGCCTCGTCGCCCTCGCCATGGGGCTGGGCCTGGCGAAGGAGAAGGTGCTGGAGGACCCGGAGGCGGCCGCGCGGATGGTGGACGAGGCGCACGGCGAGGTGAAGCTCGCCCTCCAGGAGCTGCGCGACCTCGCCCGCGGCATCCACCCCGCCGTCCTCACCGACCGCGGCCTCGACGCCGCCCTCTCCTCGGTGGCGAGCCGCTGCACGGTGCCGGTCGGCGTGCACGTGGACCTCGGCTCCCGGCCGGCGCCGGCGATCGAGGGCATCGCCTACTTCACCGTCTCCGAACTCCTCCAGAACATCAGCAAGCACAGCCGCGCCCGCACCGCGCAGGTCGAGGTCTGGCGGGCGGGCGACCGGCTGCTGCTCCAGGTGCGGGACGACGGGCAGGGCGGCGCGTCCACGGACACGGGCAGCGGACTGGCCGGGCTCGCCGAGCGACTCGGCTCGGTGGACGGGCTGTTCGAGGTGGACTCCCCGGCCGGCGGCCCGACGACGATCACGGCGGAGCTGCCCTGGCGGTCGCGCGGGGCGTCCTGACGGACCGTCGCGCACGGCGGACCTCCCCCGGGGTGGGGACAACCCCACCCCCGGAACACCCACTTCCCGCATGGTCGCGCCCCCACCGCCCGGGAGAGGCTGGGAAACGAAGACGCGGACGAGCGGACGACAAAAGGACCCTGATGGCCATCGAGCACGAATACCTGTCGCAGGCGGCGCCCCGGACGCACCGGCTCCCCCTCGTGCTGCGGGCGCCCGTGTCGGGCCGCACCTGGCGCGAGTTCCTCCACGCCCAGCTGAACCTGCCGATCGCCCTCGCGGCGTTCACCTGGGGCGTCGTCACCATCTCGCTCGGCCTCGGCCTGCTGATCACCTTCATCGGGCTGCCCGTCCTGGCCCTCGGCCTCGCCGGCACGCGGCTGCTCGGCGCCTTCGAGCGGACGCGGGCCCGGCTGCTGCTCGGCGTCGAGGTGGAGGCGCCGCACCCGGTGCAGGCCGGCAACCGCGGCGGCGGGCCGCTGGGCTGGACCTGGTCGCTGCTGCGCAGCGGCGCCTCGTGGCGGCAGCTGATCTACGGGGTGGTGCTGCTGCCGTGGGCGCTGTGCACCTTCACCGTGTCGCTGGTGACGATGCTCATCGGCTGGTCCCTCCTCCTCTATCCGGCGTACCAGTGGATGTACCCCACCTGGTGGGGCACTCCGGGGATGGGGGTCTACAGCGACACCCGCGGCGTCCAGATCTACCTCGACAACCCCTTCGAGGTGGCCGCCGCCTGCCTGGTCGGCCTGGTGGTCGTGCTCGCCTCCCCGTGGGTGCTCCGCGCGATGGCCTGCGTGGACGGGCTGCTGGTCCGCGCGCTGCTCGGCCCGTCCCGGCTCGACGCCCGGGTCACGGAGCTGGAGCAGGACCGCGGCGTCGTCGTCGACACCGCCGCCGCCGACCTCCGCCGCATCGAACGCGACCTGCACGACGGCGCCCAGGCCCGCCTCGTCGCCCTCGCCATGGATCTCGGCCTGGCCAAGGAGAAACTGCTGGAGGACCCCGACGCGGCCGCGCGGATGGTGGACGAGGCGCACGGCGAGGTGAAGCTCGCCCTCCAGGAACTCCGCGACCTCGCCCGCGGCATCCACCCCGCCGTCCTCACCGACCGCGGCCTCGACGCCGCCCTCTCCTCCGTCGCCGGCCGCTGCACCGTCCCCGTCGCCGTCCAGGTCGACCTGGACACCCGCCCCGCCCCCGCCATCGAGGGCATCGCCTACTTCACCGTCTCCGAACTCCTCCAGAACATCAGCAAGCACAGCCGCGCCCGCACCGCCCGGGTGGAGATCTGGCGCTCGGCGGACCGGGTCATGCTCCAGGTGTGGGACGACGGACAGGGCGGCGCGTCCACCGACGCGGGCAGCGGACTGGCCGGGCTCGCCGAGCGGCTCGGCTCGGTGGACGGACTGCTGGTCGTGGACTCCCCCGTCGGCGGCCCGACGACGATCACGGCGGAGCTGCCCTGGCGCGACCGTTAGGCCACGCCCTGGGCCACGGCCCCCCGCTTTGCTGAGATGCTGGGCACCTTGCAGCGCATCAGCCGAACGGGAAGCAGGGGGCCGGACGTCGTGGTCGAGGACAGGGTGCGAGTGGTCATCGCCGAGGATTCAGTGCTGCTCCGCGAGGGCCTGACCCGGCTGCTGACCGACCGCGGGCACGAGGTCGTGGCCGGCGTGGGGGACGCGGAGGCGCTGCTGAAGTCGGTGCGGGAGCTCGCCGACGAGGGCGCCCTGCCGGACGTGGTGGTCGCGGACGTCCGGATGCCCCCGACCCACACGGACGAGGGCGTCCGGGCCTCCGTGCAGCTCCGGCGCGACTTCCCGGAGCTGGGGGTCCTGGTCCTTTCGCAGTATGTCGAGGAGCAGTACGCGACCGAGTTGCTGGCCGGCAGCAGCAGGGGCGTCGGCTACCTGCTGAAGGACCGGGTGGCGGAGGTCCGCGAGTTCGTCGACGCGGTCGTCCGGGTCGCCCGGGGCGGCACCGCGCTGGACCCCGAGGTGGTCGCCCAGCTGCTCGGCCGCAGCCGCAAGCAGGACGTGCTGGCGAACCTCACCCCGCGCGAGCGGGAGGTGCTCGGCCTGATGGCGGAAGGGCGGACGAACTCCGCCGTCGCCCGGCAGCTCGTCGTCAGCGACGGGGCGGTGGAGAAGCACGTCAGCAACATCTTCCTGAAGCTCGGGCTGTCGCCGAGTGACGGGGATCACCGTCGCGTTCTCGCGGTGCTGACGTACCTGCGCTCCTGATCCAAACCCGCCCGCCCGACGGTCTGTCAGGTCGTGGCTGCGCCGCTGGTGGGAGGACTGGTCCCGGGGACCTGCGACCTCGGTCGCAGCCCCGGCGGCAGCTTGCGGACGTTTCGTACGGCGGCCCGGCGGTGGCGTGCCAGGATGGTGGACGGCCGCGGGGCCCTCCCTTCCCGTGCTCCGTCCCGGGTGGCCGTGCCCCGCCCACGTACGATGGCGATGGGAACGCCGGTCGGCACCACCACAGCGCGGGGCCGCCGTCATGAGGGAGGTCCGAAGCAGTGACCAGCCAGGTCAGCAGCCCGGCCGAGCAGGCCGATTCAGCCGAACAGCCAGGGTTCTCCCCGCCGGGTGCCGGGGACGAACCGTCGCGCCTCGCCGGACAGCGCGGCCCCGCACCCAGGGCCGACGGCAAGGAGGTCCGCCGGCTGGACCGCGTGATCATCCGCTTCGCGGGCGACTCCGGCGACGGCATGCAGCTCACCGGTGACCGCTTCACGTCCGAGACGGCCTCGTTCGGCAACGACCTGTCCACGCTGCCGAACTTCCCGGCCGAGATCCGGGCCCCCGCCGGCACCCTGCCCGGCGTCTCGTCGTTCCAGCTGCACTTCGCCGACCACGACATCCTCACCCCGGGCGACGCCCCGAACGTCCTGGTCGCGATGAACCCCGCCGCGCTCAAGGCCAACCTGGCCGACGTTCCGCGCGGCGCGGAGATCATCGTCAACACCGACGAGTTCACCAGCGCCCGATGGCCAAGGTCGGTTACGACGCCAACCCGCTGGAGGACGGCTCGCTGGACGCCTACAACGTCCACCCGGTGCCGCTCACCACGCTGACGCTGGAAGCGCTCAAGGAGTTCGGGCTCCCGCGCAAGGAGGCCGAGCGCAGCAAGAACATGTTCGCCCTCGGGCTGCTGTCGTGGATGTACCACCGGCCGACCGAGAACACCGAGGCGTTCCTGCGGAAGAAGTTCGCCAAGAAGCCGCAGATCGCCGAGGCCAACGTGGCCGCCTTCCGAGCCGGCTGGAACTTCGGCGAGACCACCGAGGACTTCGCGGTCTCCTACGAGGTCGCCCCCGCCACCGCCGCGTTCCCGCCGGGAGTTACCGCAACATCTCGGGCAACCTCGCCCTGGCGTACGGGCTGATCGCCGCGGGCCACCAGGCCGACCTGCCGCTCTACCTCGGCTCGTACCCGATCACCCGGCCTCCGACATCTCCACGAGCTGTCGAAGCACAAGAACTTCGGCAGTGCGCACCTTCCAGGCCGAGGACGAGATCGCCGGCATCGGCGCCGCGCTCGGCGCGGCCTTCGGCGGCGCGCCGCTCGCGGTCACCACGACGTCCGGCCCGCGGCGTGGCCCTGAAGTCCGAGACGATCGGCCTCGCCGTCTCCCTCGAACTGCCGCTGCTCGTCGTGGACATCCAGCGCGGCGGCCCGTCCACCGGCCTGCCCCACCAAGACCGAGCAGGCCGACCTGCTGCATGGCGATGTACGGGCGCAACGGCGAGGGCCCCGGTGCCGGTGGGAGTCGTGGCTGAAGACGCCGCGGACTGCTTCGCGGCGACCCTCGACGCCGCGCGCATCGCGCTCACCTACCGGACGCCCGTCTTCCTGCTCTCCGACGGCTACCTGGCCAACGGCTCCGAGCCCTGGCGGATCCCCGAGCCCGACGAGCTCCCCGACCTCCGCGTCCAGTTCGCCACCACGCCCAACCACGAACTGGCCGACGGCACCGAGGTCTTCTGGCCCTACAAGCGCGACCCCGAGACCCTGGCCCGCCCCTGGGCCGTCCCCGGGACGCCCGGCCTGGAGCACCGCATCGGCGGCATCGAGAAGCAGGACGGCACGGGCAACATCTCCTACGACCCGGCCAACCACGACTTCATGGTCCGCACCCGGCAGGCCAAGATCGACGGCATCGCCGTCCCCGACGTCGAGGTGGACGACCCGAGCGGCGAGGCCCGCACCCTCGTCCTCGGCTGGGGCTCGACCTACGGGCCCATCACCGCCGCCGTGCGGCGCGTCCGCTCCGAGGGCCACCGGGTCGCCCAGGCCCACCTGCGCCACCTCAACCCCTTCCCGCGCAACCTGGGCGAGGTGCTCCGCCGGTACGACAAGGTCGTCGTGCCCGAGATGAACCTCGGCCAGCTCGCCACCCTGCTGCGCGCCCGGTACCTCGTGGACGTCCACTCCCACACCCAGGTCAGCGGCATGCCGTTCAAGGCCGAGCAGCTCGCCATAGGGGGTGCCAGGGGCCATCGA
>NZ_BAAAXZ010000049.1:0-21546 GCF_039535865.1 Streptomyces thioluteus | reverse complement strand
TCCTGCACGTGCCGACGGTCGGTCGGCCATAGCGCTCCCGCTCCACGACATGGGTGGCGTCGGTGGATGCAGGTCGTGAAGATTTATCACGAGTAACACGTAGATCGCCAGTTCGAATGTGCCCCAGGCCACACGGAAAGCGCAGGCGAAGCGGGACAAACCTAATAATCACGGGCGAGAGCCGCCACTCGGTGATGCGATCGTTATCCGGACGCCGCCGACCGCACAGCGGACGGCAATCGAGAAGGGAAAGGTCCGGAAAGGTCCGGATCAGCGCGGCCGAGGGTCTCGATCAAGGTCTCCTGGAGCCCGCCGAGCCAGAGGTAGGCCATCACCATCGGCTTGCGCGGATCGTCGTCCGGCAGCCGGAAGAGGGCATCGCTCTCGTCCTCGTCCTCGATCTCCAGCCGGGCGCCGATCGTCAGCCGCAGGTCGTTGAGCGTGCCCCAGCCACTGCCGGGAGCCCTCGGGACCGAGCCGGAGCACCGCGCCGCGGTCGCCGGCGGGGGTCAGCGCGTCCAGCGAGCGGACGACGGCCATCCCGTCCTCGCGCTTGCGGGCGCGCAGATCATTCTCGGTGAAGCGGCGGAACTCGGCCGCGTACGCCGGGCCTGCTCTGTCTGCTCCTGGCCGGGCGCGCCGTAGGCGTCCGGGAAAGAGCCGGGCCAGGGCCGGGTCGGACGGCGGCTCGCTGGGGCCCTCGGCGAAGAGCCGCGCCAGCGGATCCATCGTTCCTCCGCCCCCGCGGGCCCGTCCTCCGGGTCCGATCAGCTCAGATGAGCTGTTACGGCGAGGCTGCGCTAGGATGAGATCTCCAGCTCGACTCCAGGGCGATGGCCGGCACCGCCGCCGGACAGCGGCTCGAAGTGCGCGGCCATCAGCGGTCCTGCGAGAGGGTCGCCACAGAGCCGTACCCGTGCATCGCCTGCTGCACGTCGCGCTCCCATCTCCTCGCGCGTGCCGCTGGAGACGGTGGCACGCCCTTGTGGTGGACGTCGTGAGCATCAGCTTGCGGGCCTTGTCCTTGGAGTAGGCCGAAGTACGTCTGGAAGACGTAACGTCACATAGCTCATCAGATTCACGGGTTCGTTGTGGACGAGGGTGACCCAGGGGACGTCGGGCTCGGTCACGCGAAGGGACTCGCCCGTCTCCGACGTTTCGATCTCGACAGTGTCCACACTCACTTGCGGCTCCACACCTACTCACTTCTCCGCCGCCCCGCGGCGGACGCCCACTCCCCTCCATGCTGCCACCTCGCCGGTCCGCACGTTGCACACAACGGTCGATCGTCACTCTGACGCAGTATTGGCGTGTTAGGCATCCGGGTGTACCCAGAACGGAAATGCGAGGATAGGGCCAAGTGAACGCTGACGGACCTGGGACTGCGGTGGCTGTGACTGGTCGTACGTGCGCCCTCTTCACCGACCCGGTACGAACTCACCATGGTGCAGGCCGCCCTCCGTGCCGGGCTGGCGGTCCGTCTTTGAGGTCTTCACGCGCGTCCGTCTGTCGGGTGCGGTTGGCACGCGAAGCGGCTGTCGAGCGGCTACGGTCCAGTGCTGGCCTCGGCCTCGATTCGACGTCGGGAGAACTTGCTCGCTCCGACCCGCCGTCCTCAGTTCTCGGCGGTACGGGATCGGATCGCGCCCACCCTCGCCTGGCTCGCCGCCTACCGCTTCCGCGGGGCGACATCTGGGGCTACCTCCGAAGGCGATGGTCTACTCGCCCGGGTCCCCGGTCTAATGCGGGTCGAGGGCACGTTCGCCGAGGTCGGTGCTGCTGGATGACGGTGATCCTCTCGATCACTCAACCACGACTCGGCACGTCGCCGCGGCCGACGTCCCCGGATGCGGTCTGACGAGGCCGGCGACGCGCCGATGATCAGAGATGGCAGCCACGGCGCACCCACGATGCTGGCGGCCGTCGCCGCGGCCCGCGCCGCCTACGTCGGCGGCTTCGCCTCCACCTCCGACCTCGCCGCCGGCTTCCGCTACAACATCCCGACCGTCGGCACCAGTGCGCACGCCTTCACGCTGTTGCACGACAGCGAACGCGACGCCTTCCGCGCCCAGGTCGCCTCGCTGGGCGGCGGCACGACGCTGCTCGTCGACACCTACGACGTGCAGGAGGCCGTGCAGATGGCGGTCGAGATCGCCGGGCCGGAGCTCGGCGCCGTCCGCATCGACTCCGGCGACCTGCTGCTGCTCGCCCACCGGGTGCGCCAGCAGCTCGACGACCTCGGCGCGCGGAAGACGAAGATCGTGGTCACCAGCGACCTCGACGAGTACGCGATCGCCTCGCTGGCCGCCGCGCCCGTGGACGCCTACGGCGTGGGCACCCAGCTGGTCACCGGCAGCGGCCACCCCACCTGCTCGATGGTCTACAAGCTCGTCGCCCGGGCCGACGGGGACGGCGCGGACGCGCCGCTGCGGCCCGTCGCCAAGAAGTCGATGGGCGGCAAGATGTCGGTCGGCGGCCGCAAGTGGGCCGCGCGGCGGCTGGACGCCGACGGCGTCGCGGAGGCCGAGGTCGTCGGCACCGGGCCGGTGCCGGCGGAGCTCGCGGACCGGCAGCTGCTGGTCGAACTCGTCCGGGGCGGCCGCGTCGTCGGCCGCGAACCGCTGGACGCGGCGCGCGACCGGCACATCGCGGCCCCGCTCGGTCCTGCCGCTCTCCGCGACGCAGCTGTCCCGGGGGGAGCCCGTGCTGCCCACCGAGTACCTCTGACCGCCCCCTGTGCTCCTCCTCCCATCGCCCCACGGGACTCACTACCCTCGGTCACAGAGAGCCGATCCCGACTGTTCGGCACCGCCGGCCGAGGGCCCTTTCGCAAAGGATCGAGCGCCATGAACCGTGCACTGATCATCGTCGACGTGCAGAACGACTTCTGCGAGGGCGGTGCCCTGGCGGTGGCCGGCGGCGCCGACGTCGCGGCGGCCATAACGGACCTGGTCGGCGAGGCCACGGCCGGGTACGCGCACGTCGTCGCCTCCCGGGACATGCACATCGACCCCGGTGACCACTTCTCCGCGCACCCGGACTGGGTGGACTCCTGGCCGGTGCACTGCGTCGCCGGCACGGAGGGCAGCGGCTTCCACCCCAACCTCTCCCCCGCCCTCGCCTCCGGCGCGATCGGCGCCGTCTTCGACAAGGGCGCCTACGCGGCGGGCTACAGCGCCTTCCAGGGCACTGACGAGAACGGGACGTCCCTGGAGGACTGGCTCCACGCCCGCGACGTCGACGAGGTGGACGTCGTCGGCATCGCCACCGACCACTGCGTCCGGGCCACGGCCCTGGACGCGCGCCGCCTGGGCTTCACGACGACGGTCCTGCTGGAGCTGACGGCCGGGGTGGCGCGGGAGACGGTGGACGCGGCGCTGGAGGAGATGCGGGGGGCGGGCGTGAAGCTGGCGGGCCGGCCGGTGGTCGCTGCGGCGTAGGGGGTGTTTCTCCCCGCCCCGCCCTTTCACCGTTTCCTCCGGGGCGAGCCCCGGGGCCCGGCACCGCGCTCCGCGCGGTGGGCGGGGCTCCGCCCCTGCACCCCGCCGGGGGCTCCGCCCCCTGGCCCCCGCAACCGCTACGCCGCACGCGCCCGCCGCAGCAGGCTCGCTATCGGATGCCAGGACTCCGTCTCGTCCTCCGGCGTCGCGCGCCACACCAGCCCCTCCGGGTGGTAAAGCGCCGCGCTGACCTCGTCCGGCGACGGCGGCTCGCTGTTCCCGCGCAGGTACACGGCCCGGAGTCCCAGGTTCCGGACGCGTGTCAGCGCCCGCGCCCGGTTGGCCGCGTGGACCAGGACCCGTACCCGCCCCCCGGGCGGCACCGCTCCGTCGCCGGGCGGACTCGGAAGGGACAGGGCGACGACCACACTGCCGTCCGGGAGCTTGACGAAACCACCGCCTGCCATCCGCAACCACCCTCCGCCGGAGCACTCGGTGTCAATAAGAGGACACCACGGGACGCATCCAACCGCGATCCCCGGCACCCCGCCAGGGGATTCCGGGAAAAGGCCGCTGACCTGCGAGAACCGCGAACCGTGAGTGGATGATCACCGTCCGGTCCCGGGTCCGGGAAACCCCCGGGGCGGAGCACCCCGCGCCCCCGTGTCAGTAGCGCGGGCGCATCCGGCCGCTCCCCGCCGCCCCCGTGCGACCTCACCGCCCGGCAAGCGTGCGCTTATCGGCGGTTCCCCTCGGGCAGACAGGACCGTAGAGTCTTTTTGCGGTACGTACGTGTCGGCTCTGCACCCCACCATCCCCCCCGAGGACGGATCCCGTCATGCCGCGTCCGACGTCAGCACAGATCGCCTACGGCTCGGCCACCGTTGTCCTGTCGACCCTCGCCATGCTCCTCCTGACGGGGGCGGGTTCGGTCACCGGAGTCGCCGTCATCGCCCTGGGCGCCCTCGCGCTCGGGCTCGTCGTCGCGGCCGCCGTGCCCGTACCGCGAAGGAGCCCGCGGACGGTGGCCGGGAGCACCCGGGTGCCGCGGCAGCGCGCGGGGTCCGCGCCCGCCCGGGTGGGCGAGCACTCACTGCACGGTTGAGACCACGACCGTCTTGGCCGCCTTGTCGT
This sequence comes from Streptomyces thioluteus, assembly GCF_039535865.1. Taxonomy (NCBI): domain Bacteria; kingdom Bacillati; phylum Actinomycetota; class Actinomycetes; order Kitasatosporales; family Streptomycetaceae; genus Streptomyces; species Streptomyces thioluteus. Next base: position 16,972 of record NZ_BAAAXZ010000049.1, on the reverse strand, counting down.
GGATGCACTGCTGGTACGGCTTGTCCCAGGTGCACCAGAGCACGTTGATGAGCCAGAAGACGAAGCCGCAGCAGGGCACGATCCACGGCAGGCAGTAGACCGCGGCCCGGACCCAGCCGGGCCCGTTCTGCGGCACGGCGCCGTTCTCCAGCACGGCGACGCGGATCTGCATCGCCATCTTGCCGACCGTCTGCCCACGGGCCGTCAGCATCAGCCCCTCGTAGACGAAGTAGACGACCGCCACGAGGACGGTGAGACCCGTGTTCTTGGTGTTGTCGCGGTAGGGGTCCCAGTGGTCCCAGGTGAAGGCCGAGTAGACCAGGCCGACCGGGATCGAGACGATCAGGAAGTCGATGACCCGGGCGACGAGCCGTCTGAAGCGGTTGGCGAGCGGCGGCATGCCCGCCAGCGGGTCGGTCGCCCCGCCCGGGCCGCCGTAGGGGTTCCCGGGGCCGCCGGGCGGCGGCCCCCCGGGCCCCCCGGTGTCGTACGGACCGCCGGGGCCGGGCCCGCCGCCGTACTGTCCGCCGGGATAGGGCCCGCCGGCCGGCGGGCCGTTGCCGGGGGCGTGCCCGTACGGCGGGAGGTCGCCCGGCGGCTTCTGGCGGAACGGGTCGTCGTCCTGCGGCTGGTCCGTGCTCATGGCCCGAGTACAACCCGGCGGGCGGGGCACCGCATCCGCCCGTATGCCGTTCGAGTTGCCCGCCCGGCGGCCGGCCCACCGGAGGCCGGTCCTCCGGGCGGTCAGTCCTTCGCGGAGGCGACGAACGTCCGCGCCGCCTTGTCGTGCCAGCACTGCCGCCAGGGACGGTCGAACAGACACCACAGCACACCCAGCAGCCCCACCCCGAGGAGCCCGGGCACGCTGTAGACCAGCCAGCGGCGCAGGACGGCGCCGAACGACGCGGTGTCGTGCGACCCGATGTCGATGACGCGCACCCCGCACAGCTTCTTGCCCAGCGTGCGGCCCCACTTGGCGGTCGGCAGCACCTCGTAGAGCACCCCGCAGAGCAGCAGCGCGCCCAGCACGATCGCCAGGTACGCGCCCGTCGTGCCGTCGAGGAGCCAGACGGTGACGGTCTGGCCGGAGCGCTTGGCGCGGTCGACCTTCTCGTCGATGTGCTCGACCGACTTGGCCCACAGCGGCACGGCGAGGGCGGCGAGGGCACCGCCGAGGACGGCCGTGTCGACCAGCCGCGCGGCCAGCCGCCGGCCCAGACCCGCGGGCCGGCCCTCCCGGCGCGCGGCCTGGAGGAAGGGGTTCTCCGTCGGCGGCTTCCAGGGCGCCGGCACCCCGGGCTCGCGGACGGCGGGCGGTGCGGGCGCCGCGTGCTGCACGGGCAGGGGCTGCGCCGTCGGCCGCGGCTGGAGCTGTCCCTGGAGCTGCTGGGGCTGGGGCTGGGGCTGCTGCTGGACCGGCAGTTGCGGCGGGGACCAGGCGGCAGGCGGCCGGTGCTGCTGCACCGGGACCGGCTGCCGGGCCTCCTCCGGCCAGGAGCGCGGCGGTTGGGCCGAGGAGAGCGCCGACGGCCCGTGGTGGACCTGCGGCGCGGACGGGCCCGGCACCGGCTTGCGGCCGCCGAGGTCCATCGTGCCCTCACGGGCGGGCGAGCCGGGGGCGGCAGGCTCCGCGACGCGGGGGTCGGGCCACGCCGCGGGTTCCCGGCGCGCGGGCAGCTGCTCCTCGTCGAAGAACACCGGCCCCGTCTCGTCCCGCCCCTGACCGGCGGTCGGATGCTGTCCCGCGGGACGCGGGGACGGCGGCACGGGCGCGGCGAGGGCCGGCAGCGGCGCGGGCACACCGGGCGGCGGCCCCGGCATGGGCTCGCCCTCGGCGGGGGCGGGCCGGCTGGTGCCGGGGACCCAGGCGGTGCCGCTCCAGTAACGGATGTAGCCAGGGATGGACGGGTCCGGGTAATAGCCTTGGCTCGGGCTGCCGTCGGCGGATCCCGGGATGGGTGCGCTCATGGTCTCCGGTGTCCCGTATCTGTTCGGCCGTGCTGGGATGTCAGGCAGTCTGCCGCACTGGCGTGGTGTCCTGTGTACCGCTCCGGGTCCGGTGCTCGCGACTGCGGGCGCACGTCCATGTGACCTCTATGCGCAAAAGACAACCCGGGGCGCAGCCAACAGGTCTACCAGACGGCCTCCCTCTGCGTGGACGTGACGCCGACGGGACCACTCACACGTGCGACCGGGAGGCGCCGCGGTGCGAAGTCGCGTCATGACGCGGGGCCGATCCGCTCTGTCCGGGTGCGGGCCCGATCGTGAGGCCCGCACAGCGGGCAGAGGAACGAAAGGCGCACTTCATGCATGCCGTGGTGGAACGAGACCTGGAGATGGACCTGGTGCTGGAGCCGGGGCGCAGCATTCCGGTGCCGGCGCGGCTGAGCTACCGGGCGGACGACCCGTACGCGGTGCGGATCGCCTTCCACGTGACGTCCGAGGCGCCGGTCAACTGGACGTTCGCGCGCGAGCTGTTGGCCGAGGGCGTGCACCGGGCCTGCGGTTCCGGGGACGTACGGGTGTGGCCCGGTTCGTCCGGCGGCCGGACGGTGGTGTGCGTGGCGCTGTCGTCGCCGGACGGCGAGGCGCTGCTGGAGGCGCCGGCCCGGGCGGTGCGCGCGTGGCTGGAGAGCACGCTGCGGTTGGTGGAGCGGGGTGCGGAGGGGAAGTGGCTGGCGCTGGACGAGGCGCTGCGGGAGTTGCTGGGGGCGTGAGGCCGCGGAGAGGCCGCCCGTGGGGAGGCGGCCCCGCCGTCACAGCACCTTGCCGGGGTTCAGCAGTCCGAGCGGGTCGAAGACCGCCTTGATCCCCCGCTGCATCTCCATCGCGACCGGCCCCGCCTCCCGGGCCAGCCAGTCCTTCTTCAGCAGCCCCACCCCGTGCTCGCCGGTGATCGTCCCGCCGAGCTCCAGCCCCAGGGACATGATCTCGTCGAAGGACTCCCGGGCCCGGCGCGCCTCGTCCTCGTCGGCGGGGTCGAAGCAGACGACGGGGTGGCTGTTGCCGTCGCCCGCGTGGGCGCAGACGCCGATGGTCAGGCCGTGCTTGTCGGCGATGGCGGCGGTGCCGTCGAGGAGTTCGGCGAGCCGGGAGCGGGGGACGCACACGTCGTCGATCATCGTGGCGGGGCGCAGCGCCTCCAGGGCGGGCAGCGACATCCGCCGTGCGTGCAGCAGGAGTTCGGACTCGGCGGGGGAATCGGCCGGGACGACCTCGGTGGCTCCGGCGGCGGTGCACAGCTCGCCGACGGCGGCGAGGTGCGGGGCGGGGTCGGGGGTGTCGAAGGCGGCCAGGAGCAGCGCCTCGGTGGACTCCGGAAGTCCCATGCCCGTCAGGGCGTTGACGGCGCGCAGCGTCGTGCGGTCCATCAGCTCCAGGAGCGACGGGGCGTGGCCGCCCGCCATGATCCGGCGGACCGCCTCGCAGGCGGCCGCGGCGGAGGGGAACTCGGCCGCCAGGGCCAGCTGTTGGGGCGGGGCGGGCTTCAGCGCGAGGACGGCCCGCACGACGACGCCGAGGCTGCCCTCCGAGCCGACGAACAGCCGCGTCAGGTCGTAGCCGGCCACGCCCTTGGCCGTGCGGCGGCCGGTGGTCAGCAGGCGGCCGTCGGCGAGGACGACGTCCAGGCCGAGGACGTACTCGGCGGTCACGCCGTACTTGACGCAGCACAGGCCGCCGGAGGCCGTGCCGATGTTGCCGCCGATGGTGCACTGCTCCCAACTGGAGGGATCCGGCGGGTAGTAGAGGCCGTGTTCGGCGACGGCGCGGGAGAGGACGGCGTTGACGACGCCGGGTTCGACGACGGCGATGCGCTCGGCCGGGTCGATCTCGAGGATCCGGTCCATCTTGACCAGGGAGAGGACGATGCACCCGTCCGTGGCGTTGGCCGCCCCCGAGAGCCCGGTGCGGGCTCCCTGCGGGACGACGGGGACGCGCAGCGCGGTGGCGGTGCGCATGACGTGCTGGACCTGCTCCGTCGTGCGGGGCAGGACGACGGCGGCGGGCGCGCCGGCGGCGCAGAAGCTCGCCATGTCGTTGGCGTAGGAGGCGGTGACGTCGGGGTCGGTGAGAATCGCGGTGGCGGGGAGTCCTTCGCGTAGCTGCTCGATCAGGTCGCCCATGCGTTCACTGTCCCACCGGGGGCGGCGGCCGGGAAGATCGCCGCCCCGGTCCCGCCCTTCCCGCCGGCCTCTGGGCCACAAGCCCCTTACAGATTCCCGCGCTTCTCCTGCTCCCGCTCGATCGCCTCGAACAGGGCCTTGAAGTTCCCCTTCCCGAAGCCCATCGACCCGTGGCGCTCGATCATCTCGAAGAACACGGTCGGCCGGTCCTGCACCGGCTTGGTGAAGATCTGCAGCAGGTAGCCGTCCTCGTCCCGGTCCACCAGGATCTTCAGTTCCCGCAGCGTCTCCACGGGCACGCGCGTCTCGCCGGCCCATTCGCCCAGGGTGTCGTAGTAGGAGTCGGGCGTGTCCAGGAACTGGACGCCCGCCGCCTTCATCTGGCGCACCGTCGCGACGATGTCGTTCGTCGCCAGCGCGATGTGCTGGAGGCCCGGGCCTCCGTAGAACTCCAGGTACTCGTCGATCTGCGACTTCTTCTTCGCGATGGCCGGCTCGTTGAGCGGGAACTTCACCTTCCGGGTGCCGTCCGCCACGACCTTGGACATCAGCGCGGAGTACTCGGTGGCGATGTCGTCGCCCACGAACTCCTTCATGTTCGTGAAGCCCATGACCTTGTGGTAGAAGTCCACCCACTCGTTCATCCGGCCGAGTTCGACGTTGCCCACGCAGTGGTCGATGGCCTGGAAGTTGCGCTGCGCGGGCGGGGCGAGGAGCGGTTCGGCGGCGACGTAGCCGGGCAGGTACGGGCCGCTGTAGGCGGAGCGCTCGACGAGCGTGTGACGGGTCTGGCCGTACGTGGCGATGGAGGCGAGGACGACGGTGCCGTGCTCGTCCTTCAGCTCGTACGGCTCCTCGATGCCCCGCGCGCCGTGCTCCACCGCGTAGGCGTACGCGGCCCGCGCGTCCGGCACCTCGATCGCCAGGTCCACGGCGCCGTCGCCGTGCTCGGCCACGTGCTGCGCCAGGAAGTGGCCGCGCTCGCTGGTGGCCTTGATGACGGTGGTGAGGACGAACCGGGCGCCGCCGGACTCCAGGACGTAACTCGCCGTCTCCCGGCTGCCGTTCTCCGGTCCGGAGTAGGCGACCAGCCTCATGCCGAAGGCGGACGAATAGTAGTGCGCCGCCTGCTTGGCGTTGCCGACGGCGAAGACCACCGCGTCCATCCCCTTGACCGGGAAGGGATCGGCCTGCCGAGCGGCGTCAAAGGTGTGATCTGTGGTCTGCGTCATGCGCGCAGCGTCTCGCCGATCCACAAGGTGCGCAATAGTTCGCGCGTTGGATGGGCAATCTGCGCAGCGGATCGCTGGTCCGGCCGGACGTTCTGTACAGGATGACCACGAGGGGATGATCATGACGATCGATCGTTTGGACGGCAGGCTGATCGAACTGCTCGCGCGGGAGCCGCGGATCGGCGTCCTGGAGGCCTCCCGCCGCCTCGGCGTGGCCCGCGGCACGGCACAGGCGCGGCTGGACCGGCTCCAGTCCCAGGGTGTGATCCGCGGCTTCGGCCCGGACGTCGACCCGGCGGCGCTGGGCTACCCGGTGACCGCCTTCGCCACGCTGGAGATCCGGCAGGGGCAGGGCGCGGACGTCCGCACCCATCTGGCGGGCGTCCCCGAGGTGCTGGAACTGCACACGATCACCGGGCACGGGGACATGCTGTGCCGGCTGGTGGCCCGCTCCAACGCGGATCTTCAGCGGGTGATCGACAAGGTGGTGGGGATCGAGGGGATCGTGCGGGCGTCGACGGCGATCGTGATGGAGAACGCGGTGCCGCTTCGGATCATCCCGCTGGTGCGGGAGGCGGCGGGCGGGGAGGAGTGAACGCGCCGGCCCCGGCCACCGCGCGGAGCGCGGGCCCGGGCCGAGGGGCGGAGCCCCGGGAGAAACGGTGAAAGGGCGGGCCAGGGGCAAACCCCACCCCTCAGCCACTCAGCAACTCGGCACCCGCCCCCCGGACGCCAACCCCCTCAAAGACTCCACCGCACCCCGCAAATCCGTAACCGGAATCAACCGCATCCCCCGCGGCAACTCCGCCCCCGCCTCCTCGCACTGCGCCTTCGGCACCAGGAACACGCTCGCCCCGTCCCGCCCCTCCGCCTGCACCTTCAGCGGTACGCCGCCCACCGGGCCCACCGTCCCGTCCGGCTCGATCGTGCCCGTGCCGCCGATCGCCCGGCCGGCGGTCAGGTCGCCGCCCCGCCCGTCGCCGTCGATCTTGTCCACGATGCCGAGGGCGAACATCAGGCCCGCGCTCGGCCCGCCGATGTCCGCGAGCCGGAGCGTGACCTTGACGTCCTTCGGGGAACGGTGGAGGTAGGAGAGGGCGGCCCGGGTCGCGGAGTCCTGGGACTTGGTCATCTCCGCCACGTTGTGCTCCTCCGTCTCCTTGTCGGACTTGCCGGGCGGGAAGACGGAGTCGCGCGGCATCACCGCCCGGTCCGTGCGGAACCAGTCGCTCGCCACATCGGTGAGGCCGACCTCCGCCCGCGGCCCGGTGGCGATGATGGAGGACATCCGCAGCTGCCCCGTCGTGCGGCGGCTCTCCACCCCGCTCACCGAGATCACCGGTTTGCCCTGGTGGTCGCCGAGCACGTTCACCGTGGAGCCGGGCCGGGCGATGGAGAACGGCAGGGGCGCGAAGGCCGCCGTCCCGAGCAGGGCCAGGACGGGCACGGCGCAGACGGCGGCGATCCGGGCCCGGGGGGACCAGGCGGACGGGGGCTGGAAACGCATGGTGCGAATCTAGTTCACCGTCCGTCCCCAGAGCCCGGCGCCCCGCCCCACGCCCGGCCGTCCTCACCTCAGCGCGTCCGCCACCTCCTTGGCCGCCTCGACGACCCGCGGGCCGACCCGGTGCGGCACGGCGTCGGTGAGCATGACCACGCCCACGCTGCCCTCGATCCCGCTCACCCCGAGCAGCGGAGCCGCGGCCCCCGCTCGCCCCGGCCTCCAGTTCGCCGTGGGTGAGCGCGTAGCCGGGGTTGTCGACGTCGCCCGCACGGGCGGCGAGTATGGCGCGGCCGGCCGCGCCCCGGTCCAGCGGGTGCCGGAACCCGGCGCGGTACGCCACGTGGTAGTCCGTCCAGGTCGGCTCGACGACGGCGACGGCGAGCGCCTCCGCCCCGTCGACGAGCGTCAAGTGGGCGGTGGCCCCCACGTCCTCGGCCAGCGCCCGCAGCGCGGGCAGGGCGGCCTCCCGCACGAGCGGGTGCACCTGGCGGCCGAGCCGCAGCACCCCCAGGCCCACCCGGGCCCGGCCGCCGATGTCCCGCCGGACGAGCGCGTGCTGCTCCAGTGTGGCGAGCAGCCGGTAGACCACGGTCCGGTTGACCCCGAGCCGGGCGGCCAGCTCGGTGACGGTCAGTCCGTGATCCGTGTCGGCGAGCAGTTTCAGGACACGCAGTCCTCTGTCGAGCGTCTGCGAAGTCTCCGCGGTCACGACGCCCCCTCCTCCGATGAAAGGCGGGCTCTCGTCGTGGTGGGTTTGCGCCTCCGGTCCCGTCCGGCAGCGCGCGTGAGGAGAGGCCGCCGGTGATACGCACGTGCAAACCGGCCGCGCTCCGCGGCGGCGCTGCCACGGGGCGTGTGCGTGACCGGCACGCTAGCGAGCCGGTCCGCTCAGCGGAAGAGTCTGCCCACAATCCGGGCGCCCCGCAGGGGATTTGGGGAATACCTGATCAACTCGGTTTTCCCGCAGGGCGTGCGTCTTTCCCACAGGACGTGCGTCACTTCATGCGCGTGGCCCACTCCCGCAGTTTCTTGATCCGTTCGGTCAGTTGCCCGGCCGTCGCCTCCGCGCTCGGCGGACCGCCGCAGGTGCGCCGCAGCTCGGTGTGGATCACGCCGTGCGGCTTGCCGCTCTGGTGCGAGTAGGCGCCGACCAGGGAATTGAGCTCCTTGCGCAGCTGCAGCAGCTCCTTGTGCGTCACCACCGGCCGCCGCTCGGCCGGCATCTCCAGCAGGTCGGCCTGGTCGTCCGGCTTGCGCCGGCTGTGCGCGATCTGCCGCGCCTGGCGCTTCTGCAGCAGCAGCTCGACCTGCTCGGGCTCCAGCAGCCCGGGGATGCCGAGGTAGTCCTGCTCCTCCTCGCTGCCCGGGTGGGCCTGCATGCCGAACTCGGCGCCGTTGTACATCACCCGGTCGAAGACCGCGTCGGACTCCAGCGCCTCGAACGGCAGCATGTCCTGCTCGCCGGTGTCCTCGTCCTGCTGCCTCTCGGCCTCCGCGAGGAGCTTGTCCTCCTCCGCGTACGGGTCCTCCTCGCCGTCCTTCTTCGGCTTGTCGAGGACGTGATCGCGCTCGACCTCCATCTCGTTGGCGAAGCCGAGCAGCATGGGGATGGTGGGCAGGAACACGGACGCCGTCTCGCCGCGCCGCCGCGACCGCACGAAGCGGCCGACCGCCTGGGCGAAGAACAGCGGCGTGGAGATCGTCGTCGCGTAGACCCCGACCGCGAGCCGGGGCACGTCCACGCCCTCGGACACCATGCGGACGGCGACCATCCAGCGCGATTCGCCCTGCGCGAAGTCGTCGATGCGCTGCGAGGCGCCGGAGTCGTCGGAGAGGACGACGGTGGGGCCCTCGCCGGTGATCTCCCGGAGCAGCTTGGCGTAGGCGCGCGCCGAGTCCTGGTCGGAGGCGATGACGAGCGCGCCGGCGTCCGGAATGGACTTGCGGACCTCGCTCAGCCGCTGGTCGGCGGCGCGCAGCACGTTGGGCATCCAGTCGCCGCGCGGGTCCAGCGCGGTGCGCCAGGCCTGGCTGACCGCGTCCTTGGTCATCGGCTCGCCGAGCCGGGCCTCCAGCTCGTCGCCGGCCTTGGTGCGCCAGCGCATGTTGCCGCTGTAGGAGAGGAATATGACCGGGCGGACGACGCCGTCGGAGAGCGCGTTGCCGTAGCCGTAGGTGTAGTCGGCCGACGACCGCCGGATCCCGTCGTTCCCCTCCTCGTAGGTGACGAACGGGATGGGGTTGGTGTCGGAGCGGAACGGCGTGCCCGTGAGGCACAGCCGGCGGGTGGCCGGCTCGAACGCCTCCAGGCAGGCCTCGCCCCAGGAGCGGGAGTCGCCGGCGTGGTGGATCTCGTCCAGGATGACGAGCGTCTTGCGCTGCTCGCAGCGGTTGCGGTGCAGCATCGGACGGACGCCGACGCCGGCGTAGGTGACGGCGACGCCGTGGTACTCGCGGCCCAGCGGGCCCGCGCTGTACTCCGGGTCGAGCTTGATGCCGACGCGGGCGGCGGCCTCCGCCCACTGCTTCTTCAGGTGCTCGGTCGGTGCGACCACGGTCACCTGCTGGACGACGTGGTGGTGCAGCAGCCAGGAGGCGAGGGTGAGCGCGAACGTGGTCTTCCCGGCGCCCGGGGTGGCGACGGCGAGGAAGTCACGGGGCTGGGTCTGGACGTATCTGTCCATGGCGCCCTGCTGCCAGGCGCGCAGCTTGTTGGCGGTACCCCAGGGGGCCCGGCCTGGGAAGGCGGGCGAGAGGTGGTGATTGGTGGCTGGTGGTGGTAGTCACGGTCTCCGTCGGGGTGGTCGGGGGCCTTGAGGAAACACAACCGCGACAGCCTACCCAAGGTGCGGGCGGAGGGGATCCGGCACCGCTACGGAAGGGGGCGGGTGACGGGATCCGGTCCCGTCACCCGCCCTGTCCGTAGGTGTACGACGTGCGGGGTGCCCCCGGTGACGGAAGTCCGGGGAGGGCAGCGCGAGCCGCACTCGTCGGGTTCGGGGACCGGGATCATGCCAGGCGCACCCGGTCCTTCGGCCGCAGCCGGGTCGCGACCACCGCGCCCGCCAGGGCCACCGCCGTCATCGCGACGTACACGGCCGCGAACGCGGAGTGCGGCGCCGCGGCGTCCGACGCCCCGTGGGCGCCCTCGCCGACCGTCCCGCCGCCGAACGCGCCGAAGAGCACGCCCGCGACGCCGACCAGCACGATGTTGCCCAGCGCCTCGGACACCTGGAGCGCGGCCGAGCTGACGCCCTCCTCCCCCGCCGGGGAGTACTCCAGCGCGAGCACGGTGCTGCTGGAGACGTTCAGCCCGATTCCGTAGCCGGCGACGATCCACGAGGCGGCGACCAGCCACACCGGCGCCCCGTCGAGCAGCACCAGCGGCACGACCGCGATGGAGACGGCCATCAGCACCAGGCCGAGGCACATCAGCCGCTGCCGGTACGGCTCCAGCCGGGACCGGCTCTGGGTGTAGGCGCCGAGGCTCCAGGTGAGGCCGCCGCCGGTGAGGGAGAGCCCGGCGGTCGTCGCCGACATGCCGCGCTCGCTCACCAGCATCAGCGGGATGAAGCTCTCGGAGGCGAGGAAGGCGCCCACCGCGATGCCGCGCAGCAGCACCACGGACGGCAGTCCGCGCAGGGCGCGGAACGTCCCCTTCGGCAGGCAGCCGGACGATGGACGGGGCGAGCAGCGCGAGACCGGCGACCGCCGGCACCAGGGCGAGCCACTCGCGGCCCTGGCCCGCGTACTGGAGCAGCCCGCGCCGACGGCGACGGCCAGCGCGAGCGCCATCCGCCGCCGGTCGGGGGCGCCCCCGGCCTCCGTGCGCGGCAGCTTCCGCAGGGCGGGCAGCATGACCACGAGCGGCAGCAGGATCAGGACGGGGATCGCCAGGAACACCCCAGCGCCAGCCCAGCTGTTCGGCCACGGACCCGGCGACCACGGGGCCGACCAGGACGGGCACCACCCAGGCGGCCGAGAACGCCGCCAGGATCTTGGCCCGCAGGCGCTCCGGGGAAGGCGCGCCCCACGACGACGTAGAGCGACACCACGACGAACCCGCCGCCCAGGCCCTGCACCGCCCGGGACGCCACGAGCATCCACATCTGCTGCGCGAGCCGGCGAGCACCAGGCCGGCGCCGAAGGTGGCGATGCCGGTGAAGAGCGGGCCCAGCGGCCCGGACCGGTCGGCCCACTGCCCGGCGACGGACATGGAGAACAGGCTGGCCGTGAAGTAGGCGGAGAAGGCGAAGGCGTACAGCCCTACGCCGCCCAGGGCGCGGGCCGCGAAGGGCATGGCGGTGGTGATCGCGCTCGCCTCGAAGGCGATCAGGGAGACGACGGAGATGATGCCGAGGGTCAGGGCGCGGTGACGGCGTCCCAGGACGCCCCCGCCCTCCCCCGGCGGCACCGTGGCGGCCTCGGCGGCCACGGATATCGAGTCGGTACTGGTCATGCTCGTGAGCGTAGGAACGGAGCAGGTTCCCGCGCGTCTGTCCAGGGAACGGACAGATCTGGTCCGTTCGCCCTAGCCCTTCGGTCACGCGTCACCGGCCACATGAGGATCAGGACCGACCCCGCGTCCCGGCGCTACGGCCGGGGCCGGGACCCGCGCTCCCCCCGCACGCTCCCGGCGCCCGCGCGTCACGCCGTCGCGAGCACCCCCGCGTACGACACCCCCGCGATCACCACCCACGCGCCCAGCCCGAGCGCGGCGACCCGGCTCCCGGTGCGCACCAGCGAGGGCAGGTGGACCGCGCTCCCCAGCCCGAACAGGGCGGCCGCGAGCAGCAGTTCCTGGACGCGCTGCGCCCCGTCCAGCACCGCACCGGGCAGCACGCCGGTGCTGCGCACCGCCACCGCGGCCAGGAAGCCGGCGACGAACAGCGGCACGACCGGCGGCCGTTCGGTGCCCCGGGCGGGAGAACGCCGCCGACGCGCCGCCATGGCGACCGCCCCCACCAGCGGTGCCAGCAGCGCCACCCGCATCAGCTTCACCAGGACCGCCTCGCCGAGCGCCGTCGGCCCGGCCGTCTGCGCGGCCGCCACGACCTGGCCGACGTCGTGCACACCCGCCCCCACCCAGCGGCCGAACTGCGAGTCGTCCAGCCCGAGCGGGTGGTGCAGCAGCGGCAGCACGGCGATCGCCAGGGTGCCGCAGAGCGTCACCAGCGCCACCGACGTCGCCGTGTCCTCCTCGTCGCTGCCGGAGACCTCGCCGACCGCCCCGATCGCGGACGCCCCGCAGATCGCGTAGCCGGTCGCGATCAGCAGCGGCTGGTCGCCGCGCAGCCCGAGCCGGCGGCCGAGCCAGAGTGTCCCGCAGAACGTCGCGACGACGGTCACCAGCACCATCGCCACCGTCGCCCAGCCGATGCCCAGCACGTCCCCCAGGCTCAGCCTCAGCCCCAGCAGCACCACGCCGAGCCGCATCAGCCGCTTCCCGGCGAGCGTGAGCCCTGCCCGTCCGGCACCGCGCACCCGCTCCCGCACGCCGGGCAGGTGCGCGGCGGCGATGCCGAGCACCACCGCCGCGGTGAGCAGCGGTACGGCGGGGACGAGCCGGTGCGCCGCCCAGGCCAGGGCGACCCCGGCGGCCGCCATGGCCAGGCCGGGGAGCTTGCCGGGCGGGGCGGCCGGCGCGGTCGCCCGGGCCCGGTCCTCGACCAGCGCCACCGCCGTCTCCCTCTTCACAGCTCGTCGGCCGGCAGCCGGTAGACGCGGCGCACGCTGGTGCCGAGCCGCGACACGTCGGCGCCGTAGACGTGGATCGAGATCGCCGGGGCCGAGGACGCGTTGCGCACCCGGTGGATGTCGCCGGGCGGCGCGAAGCCGCAGACCTCGCCCTGCCGGTTGGCCACGTCCTCGACGGCCACCAGCCGCGCGCTCGGTCCGTCGGGGACCAGCCGGTAGCGGCGCTCGCTCTCCGTCCCCTCGTGGACGCCCGTCACGCACCACGAGACGTGGTCGTGGATCGGCGTCCCCTGCCCCGGCAGCCACACCAGCGCCACGACCGAGAAGCCGCCGTCCGGTTCCGCGTGCAGGACGTGCTGGCGGTAGCGGTCCGGGTCGCCGGCGCGCTGTGCGTCGGTGAGCAGATCGGGCGCGCCGAGGTGGCCGGCGAGCAGCTCGCCGACGAGGTAGGCGGTCGTGTCGGGCGGCAGGCCGCGGTCGACGGCCTCCCGGATGTCGTCGACGAGCCCGCGGAGGCGGTCGGTGATCGGGGGCGCGGCTGCGGCCGCGGTGGGAGTCGTCATACGGGCAGCGTCGGGCGGTCCGTGGATCACGTCCAACGACAGTTCGTTGGCCGGGTGCGAAGCGGTGCTTATGGTTTGTTCGAACGGGCTCGGCCCGGGGCGGCTCAGCAGCAGCCGGCGCGGCGCTTCGCCGCCGCCTTCAGCTCGTCCAGCACCAGCGCCGTGGCCGGGACGCGCAGGTGGTCGCGGAGCACGTACGCCGAGACCTGGCGGCGCGAGGCCGGGTCGAGCGGGCGGCCGGTGATCCGGTCGTGGCGCAGGAACGACAGCACCAGCCCCGGCATCATCGCCACCCCGAGCCCCTCCGCGACGAGCGACTGCACGACCAGGATGTCGTCCGTCGTGAACGCTATGTCGGGCGCGAAGCCGACCTGGGTGCACTCGTGCAGGAAGTTGGTGCGGCAGCGCAGGCAGCCGGCGATCCAGCGCTCCTCGGCGAGGTCGGCCAGGGCCACGGCGCGGCGGCGGGCCAGCGGGTGCCCGGCGGGCATCAGCACCGTCAGCTGGTCCTCCAGCAGCGGTATCTCGACCAGTTCGTCCGGCACTTCGTCGTGCAGCCCGGGATAGGTGAAGGCGAGCGCGATGTCGAACTCGCCGCGCTCCAGGCGGCGCAGCGACTCCGGCGGCTCGCCCTCCAGCAGTTCGACCCGCACCCCCGGGTGGTCGGCCGCGAGCCGGGCCAGCGCCTCGGGGACGAGGGTGGCGCCGGCGCTGGGGAACGCGCACATCCGCACCCGACCGGAGCGCAGCCGCGTCAGCGAACTCATCTGCTGCTGGGCCACGCTGAGCGTGTCGAGGATCGTCTCGGCGTGCCGGGCGAGCGCCTCCCCGGCCTCGGTCAGCCGCATCCGCCGCCCCACCCGCGTGAACAGCGGCGTCCCGACGGCCCGTTCGAGGGCCTTCATCTGCTGGGTGATCGCGGGCTGGGTGTATCCGAGCGCGCGGGCCGCCGCGGAGTACGAACCGGCCGCCACCACCGCGTGGAACGTCTTGATGTGCCGCGAGTCGAACACACCGGAATCATAAGCGGATTTTGGGGCAGGCGGGAGTTCCCTGATGGGTTGCTTCTGGATCACCGAACATGATCACCGACCATGTGAGGCATGGTGGACATATGCCACATAACACATCGCAGTACGTCTCCTACGACGGCGCGAACCTGGCCTACCGCGTACTGAAGGCCCGCGAGCCCGACGCCGACCGCCCGCCCGTGATCTGCCTCGCCGGCGGCCCCGGCCGCGACGCCGCCTACCTCGGCACCCTCGGCGGACTCGACGCCCGCCACACCCTGGTCGTCCCCGACTCCCGCGGCACCGGCGCCTCCCCGCCCGCCCCCACCCCGTCTGGCTACGCCTTCCCCGCCCTCGCCGAGGACGTCGAGTCCCTCCGCGCCCACCTCGGCCTCGACCGCTTCGCCCTCCTCGCCCACGACGCCGCCTGCGCCACGGCCCAGGCGTACGCCGCGCTCTACGCCCACCGCCTGACGCACCTCGTCCTCGTCACCCCCGGCTCCCGCCTCCAGGGCGAACTCCCCGGCGACGCCGAGGAGATCTTCGAGTCCCGCGCCAACGAGGACTGGTGGGTGGACGCGTACGTCGCCGCCCACTCCCTCCCCGACACCCACGACTTCGCCGAGGCCCGCGCCCTCCTCCGCCGCGCGGCCCCCCTCGCCTACGCCCGCTGGGACGCCCCGCAGCAGGCCCACGCCGCCACCGAGGACCACCAGCTCCACCCCGTCCCCCGCATCGCCTTCTGGCAGGGCGTCGACGACGCGACCCGCCGCGCCGTCCTCGACCACCTGCGCGCCGCCACCTGCCCCGTCCTCGTCGTGACGGGCGACCGCGACGCGGTCACGGGCATGCGCGCCGGCGAACTCGTCGCGGCCTCCTTCCCGCGGGCCACGGTCCGCCCGCTCTACGACGTCGGCCACTACCCATGGGTGGACGAACCGGAGATGTTCCGCCCGGTCGTCGAACAGTTCCTCGCGTCATGAGCCCCCATGAGCCCCATGAACGGGGCATGTCGGTCATGTGGCAGCACCCGGCGGGCTGTTGATCGGCGTCGGGCCGCCGCCCTAATGTCATGAGTGACAGCACAACTTGGCCGTGTGCCCGAGTGGTTGAGGGGCTCGCCTGCAAAGCGAGTTACGCCGGTTCGATTCCGGTCACGGCCTCTGCGTCTGAGTACCCGTACTCAGCCCCAAACGCGTAACCGGGCGGATGCCCGGCCGCACGCCCGCCGCATAGCGTCGCCGACATGACAGCAGCCCCGTCCCCGTCCCCGTACGACAACACCGCCGCCTCCAACTGCCTCAAGGCCATCGGCGGCCTGGTGCTCTGGCTCCTCGCCGGGGCGACGTTCCTCTTCGCCCCGCTGGCGGTGATGGCGAGCGACCCCTGCGGCCCGGAGGACACACAGCTCATCTGCACCGCGGCCGGGCAGAAGCTGGTGGCGTTCGTCCCGCTCGGCACGGCCCTGGTGGCCGCGCCGCTGGGCACGTGGGGACTGGCCTCGCGGTGGAAGCCGGCCCGGTACGCCTGGGTGCTGGCGATGGGGATGCTGGTGGCAGCGTGGGTGGTCGTGAACGCGATCGCGGGCTCGCACCCGTAGCTCCGCTCACACCCTCGCGCAGGGCGTGATCACCCGGACCATCAGCCGCCGTTCCCCGGCCACGATCGTCACACCCGCCCGGTACCCCTCCGCATTGCGCGCCGCCGACAGCAGACTCGCGTCCGCGACGTCCTCGAACGACACCCAGCCGCCGGCCTCGAACCACACCCCCAGCCGCACCAGCGCCTCGGGCAGCGCCGTGTCCCGCACCCGGTCGACGTACCACTGGTGCCCGACGGCACAGGGCGTCTCCGTGAACCCCCACGGCACGCACTCCGGACACACCACGGACACGACGTCGTCCGCCCGCCCCACCCGCCGCCGGAGCGCCAGCGCGTCGAGGATCCGGCTGGAGTGCGCGTACAGCTCGCGCACGAGGGCGGCGTCGGGCGCCACCTGGGGTACGGCGACGACGTCCAGACACCCGGATGCCGAGCGGTCCGCCTCCGAGGCATCGACGAAGCCCACCGTCATCCCGCCCTCACGCGCTCACAAAGAAACATCCAATCGATGAACAGGTTAGCGAATGAGGGACAATCAGAACTGCTCGGCCGGATCGCCCATAAAAGGGTGACAGGGATTCCGGATAGTGAGGGCCCCGCACCCACCCGGGATGGGACACCGGTTGAGTAGCCGTACTCATGCCGCGCGTGCCGCCGCCACCGGACGATGCCCGCATGACCAGACGGAGGAAGACACTCATTGTTTCGACCACAGGGCTGGTCGGTGTCGGAGCACTGATCGCGGGCGTCCTGGCGTTCGTCCAGTGGGCCGAGCCGTTTTGGGAGGGTGAGCCCTACCCGGTCGCCCGGCCGGCGGCCACGGCCGAGCGGCTGGACGGTCACACGCAGTCCGTCTACGACGCCCTCGGTCTGCGCCGGGCCCGACTGGACGACAAGTGGCCCGGCCAGGGCCTGGAAGCCAAAGGCTCCGCGTGCCACCGCCGGGGCCTGCAGCACAGACTGGACGAGTTCAACGACACGCCCCCGTCCGAACCCCACGTCGTCGACATGCGGGAGAGCTGGGCCCTCAAGGGCGTCTCGCGCGCTCAGGCGAAGCCCGCCCTCGAACGAGTACGGCAGAAGCTGACGCGGCAGGGGTGGAAGGTCACGCTGTCCGAGGACTCCCAGTACGGACTCCAGCTCTCCCTCAAACACCCCGGCACCGGCGACGTGCTCTCGATGGGCACCTACCCCGAGGACCGTCTGGACGTCTCCGCCCACGCCGCCTGTGCGAGGTACC